>DATKLQ010000194.1:0-4785 GCA_035542335.1 Ignavibacteriaceae bacterium
ATTATCGAGATAATGACACCAGATGCACCAGTTTCCTCCTACATCCAGCAGTATTCTTTTCCCGGTCCTTTTTGCTTCCGCAACGGCATTGTTCAAATCCTTTGCAGGGTTCCGGGAGGGATCAAATTCTTCAACGGGAATATATTTCCCATAAGCGGGAGAATTGGTCTGACAATTTACAAGCGGGGTTAGAATTAATGCGGTAAAAATTATTAAAAAAGTTTTCATGATTATGGTTAATATTATAGTTGATGATCTTTCCTGCTAAAGTAAACCTTCTAATCATTAAAGAAAATATAATCTGCAGTATACTTAAATAAATTAAAACTGTTACCGGAAATTTCTTATGATCTGTAATAATGAATATTCAATGATCAACTATCAATGTTCAATTCTCAATTGCTATACAGGATTGAATATTGCTTATTGAACATTGATTATTGAATATTCTTTAGAAAGCTTAATCTTAAAAAACTAAGAAAACATCTAAGCAGTTTAGGTATCTATTTTCTATCTTAGAAGAGCAATGTATTTTTAATATTGAATATTGAATATGAACTTCATATGCCGAATAATGAACACACTATATATAATGTGTGCAGTGGTTCGATATTCATTATTCAGAGCATGATTTTCAAATAAGGCATAAATTTGGGTAAAAAGATTAAGACATCCGAAGAAATTCTCCGGAATAAAACTTCGGGCTCAATGGATATAGTATATCAATTGAATAAATTCATGGAGAAAAATTCCGGGAACTATAAGACTCTTGAAAAAACTATTCAGGATTTTGATGAAAGGAGATCTTCATTCAGGTCATTGGACAATTATTTAAAGGAATTATCAAAAATAATCAGAACGAGAAGCGAGGCTAAGCTGAAAAAATTTTTTCAGACTTACCGGCAAAATTCGATAAATAAATACAAAAAGATTTATCAGAATTCCAAACCTCTCCTTGAAAATAAAAAAAGGATAGTCACAATTTCCAACAGCAGAACGGTTTTGGAATTTTTGAAATTATGGCACCGTGATAATAAAAATATTGAAGTTATCATACCGGAATCCAGGCCTATGAATGAAGGGCATGAAATGGCAAAATCTCTTTTAAAAAAAGGGATAAAAGTTTTATTTATCACCGACTTTAATATTTCAAATTACATTTCCAAATCCGACGCAGTAATAGTAGGAGCGGACTCTATTCTCAAGAACGGCGATTCAGTGAATAAAACCGGCAGCCGGGCTGCGGCTGTAATCAGCAAATACTATCGTAAACCTTTTTATGTTCTGGCCGGCTCGGATAAATTCTCAAAGAAAAATTCCTACAAGACTCGGATGGAAGATCCGGCCGAAGTGTGGGATTACAAAAAGAATAAATTGAAAATAATCAACAATTATTTTGAAGTAATCGAAAAAAAATTAATCACTAAAATTATCTCCGAGGAGAGGTAGATGTCTTTTAAAAACAATAAATCCGTATTTAAAATTCTCGCTTTAGCATTCATATTTTTTATCCGGCTTTCTAATCCGGCTTTCCCGCAGGAAAAAAATCTTTCTTTGAAAGAGTTAATCATAGATTCTAAAAGATTTAAGCCTGAAACCGCTGTCCAGCTTCAATGGATAGCTGAAACTAATTTTTATTCTTATTCATTAAATGATACGCTTTTTATCCGATCCGCGGGAAATAATTATTCAAAAAAAATTCCGCTGACCCAGATAAATAATGTTCTTAATGAAAATAAAATGAATTCATTATCCGCATTTCCCGAAATAACATGGATCGATCAAAATTCATTTAAATTCTGGGACGGCTCTCTTCTTTTAAAATTTGAATCGGATAAATCCCGGATAATTGAGTTAAATGAAATAAAAGATAACGGGAGTAATGTCGATTTATCATCTCAGAATAATGCGGCATACACAATTGACAATAACCTGTTCATTGCGGTAAACAGAGAACTGGTACAGATTACGAATGATGAAAACAAAGGGATCGTAAACGGGCAAGCTGTTCACCGGAATGAGTTCGGAATAAAAAAGGGAACTTTCTGGTCGCCCCAAGGGAATTTTCTTGCATTCTATAGGATGGATGAAACAATGGTAACCGACTACCCCTTTGTGGATATTTCATTCAGGCCGGCAAAAGAAAAACCGGGGAAATACCCGATGGCCGGAATGACTAGTCACCAAGTCACCGTCGGAATATTCGATGTCAACACTAAAAAGACCGTATGGCTTAAAACCGGAGAGCCCAAGGATCAATATTTAACAAATGTAACATGGAGCCCCGATGAGAAATCTGTTTACATTGCTCATCTAAACAGAGATCAAAATCATTTAAGATTAATTCAATATGATACAGCTACAGGAGATCAAATAAAAATATTATTCGAAGAAGAAAATGAGAAATATGTTGAACCCGAGCACGGACCGATTTTTTTTGAGAAGGATCCTAAAAAATTTATCTGGTTTTCCGAAAGAGACGGCTGGAATCATTTATACCTATATGAAAGCAGCGGAAAGCTAATCAAGCAATTGACCAAAGGAATGTGGGAAGTTACAGGGTTCCTGGGTTTTGATAAAGATGAAAAGAATATTTTTTTCACATCTACCCAAGAATCTCCGATTGAAAGGCATTTTTATAAATTGAATTTAAATTCGCTTAAGATTGAAAAAATATCTGGGCAAGCCGGGACACATTCCGTCCTGCCTAACTGTTCAGGAAATTATTTTCTGGATGAATTCAACAGCACTGCCGTACCATATCAGGCGATGCTATTAAACGAATCCGGCAGGGAAAAAATAATTTTTTCTTCGGAAAACCCTCTTCATGAATATAAAATCGGGAAAACAAAAATTTTTACGCTGAAAAACGGCGGCTATGATCTTTACTGCAGGATTATTTTGCCTGCGGATTTCGATTCGACAAAGAAATACCCAGTGCTTGTATATGTTTACGGCGGTCCGCATGATCAGCTGGTTACAGATACATGGCTGGGCGGCGCCGGATTGTGGCTCAATTATATGGCTGAAAACGGCTACATCATTTTTACAATGGATAACCGGGGATCTGCTTTTCGGGGATTGGAATTTGAGCAGACTACCTTCAGAAATTTAGGTCATTTTGAAATTGAAGATCAAAAGCTGGGAGCTAAATATCTGAAAACCCTTTCTTATGTCGATTCTCTAAGACTCGGAGTTTTCGGATGGAGCTACGGCGGTTTTATGACTACCTCTTTAATGACAAGAACTCCGGGTTTATTCAAAGCTGCCGTCTCGGGCGGTACAGTTACCGACTGGAGTTACTATGAAGTAATGTATACTGAAAGATATATGGATACACCCGAATCAAACCCTGAAGGTTATAAGGAATCCAGCCTGCTTAATTATGTTAAAGATTTAAAAGGAAAATTATTGATGGTGCATGTCATGGGTGATCCGGTTGTTCTCTGGCAGAATTCACTGCTGTTTTTAAAAAAAGCAGTCGAGCTCGGAATACAGCTTGATTATTTCCCGTATCCGGGTGAAGCTCATGGAGTTACTGGAAAGGATAATTATCATTTATATAAAAAGATTACGGATTATTTTGAAGAGAATTTGAAGAAGGAATGATAGTGTTGGAGCAATAGAATATTGGGACAGTGGAATGTTGGAATAATGGAATTGTGAATAATGAAGTATTGGATACCCGATTCCGGATGCAGGATACTGGATGCCGGATACAAATAAATTCCAAATTCAAAAAGACAAATAACAAATAATATATAACAAATAATATTCAATGATAAATCTCAATAACCAAAACGCCATTAGGCTTTGTGAATTTGAATTTGTTTATTATACATTATTTGGAGTTGGTGTTTGGTATTTGGTGCTTTGACTCAGCATGAAATTTCAAATATCTTTGGCTGGATACTGAGTTAGCGGGAATTGTTTGTTGGTCATTCATCATTCATGCTCATTCGATGGTTCCGCCTTCACTAAAGTTACGGCGGACAGGCATTCGATAGCCTGCCCCGGCGAAGTCCGACATTGTCGGACGTAGCCGGATCATAGTCACAACTCCTTGCATATTGTTGTCGCGGATCGAATGCGCAAATAGTAGAGCTGGTACTTTAATCTTTAAATTTTTAAATCCGTCTTCATTTTATTCCGCCGGACAGGTCTTTAAATTTTTTAATCCTCTTCTATTTTCCATCTTCCATTTACCATTTTCCATCATCTTGTATCCGGAATCAGGAATCTGATATCAGGAATCTGATATCAGGAATCCGGTATCAGGAATCCAGTATCAAGTATCCAGCATCAAGTATCCAGCATCAAGTACCTAAGCATCTCGTACCTAGTATCCGGCATCCGGAATCCGGCATCTGGTATCAGAGCGTAATCCTCTGCCTGCTTTTAACATGGAACCTTAGAGTCAGCATTGAAGCCGATGCGGTTAAGCCGATAAGGAAACCGAACCAGACTCCTTGTACTCCAAGTTTTAAAGTAAATCCGAACAAGTATCCTGCAGGCAAAGCGAGTATCCAGTAAGCAATAAAGGTGATCAATGTAGGTATTCTTACATCGGTCAATCCCCGGCAGATTCCGATGCCCACGGCTTGAATCCCGTCTGAGATTTGGAATAAAGCAGCAATAATCAGTAATGAAGAAGCAAGGGAAATTACCGATTCATCATCGATATAAAGAGATGCAAGCTCGTGCCTGAATATAATAAAAATCAATCCGGATACTGCCATAAAAGATCCTCCCAAAATAAGGGAGGAAAATCCTGATTTCCTTATT
>DATKLQ010000195.1:0-2945 GCA_035542335.1 Ignavibacteriaceae bacterium
TTGCATAATCTATCCTGACTATAGTTTCAACACCGGGGATATTATTTTTTATCATTGATTCCAACGGCAGCGGTGTATAAAATGCATCTCCGATTTCAACTTGATAAATACTTTTGTGATTCTTATAGAACCTATTGTAGCTCAATTCATTCAAACAATATATTGTAATCAGGAGAAAAACTGCCATTCCTACAGCCAATCCGAAAATATTGATAAACGAATTTGCTTTATACTTTGACAGATTTCTAAGAGCAATTTTGAAATAATTATTTAACATTAATCCTCCGAAGTAGTAACGGTTAAATCGCTTGTTAAAGTTTTATAAGGAACTCGACACCGATAAGCCGGGAATTTCGCAATACAATACTATTCGTGATCAATTAATTTTTTTAATATTTCCTCTGTCCAGTGTTCTCTATTTAGAAAATAACCTTTTTATTTAAATGAGATTTTCAAGTATGGATTTTATTCTATAAAGTATGAAATAATAATAAAGAGAAATTATAATTTCCTGGATTTATAAGTCAACCCTCCTTTTACATTTATGTTAGATGTAATAGTTAAGATAATAATTGTAAAGGCTGTCGCACAAGAGACAAATATTCCGAAGTAAATTATAAATGTTTTACTATAAAGGAACCCGCATAACATCGTTATTACTCCAGCCAGTTCAATAACTGCCACAATGATTACAATATTACTTACAGAATTCAGCCTGTTTTTTTCCAACATCTACTTCTCCTTGTTTATTTAGGTTAGTGGATTGGATTATTCAATTCTTAAATTAGAACTATCTTTTAATACCTATAAGCAAAGCAAGCTCTCTCCATTTCCAGTAACAATCGACATCATCAAATCCTATGCTTCGCAGCCATTTCAGCTGCGTTTCTACATCGAGCAATATATTAGACTTGTCTTCCTCACCGCCAATATATTCAAAGAACTTTTTATGAAGATTTTGCGTAGGTGAAGAAACATGTTCCAGGTTGCAAAAAACTCCGCCTGATTGAAGGATTCTAAAAATTTCATTGTACAATTCAAATTTTCTATCGTTTGAAAGATGGTGTATTGTAAAGCTCGACACAACAACATCAAAGGCACCCAGGATTGAAGGTAATGGATTATTCAAATCATGCTCAAAGATTTCAACGAAATTATTACTGCAATACCGTTCCTTTAATTTACTTAACATAACCGGAGAAAAATCTAATGCAATTCCAAAAGCATTTGGACATTTTAATAATGCAAGGCTCAGCAATCTACCGTCTCCTGCACCCAAATCAAGTATTCTTTTAGATTGCGGAGGTATTTCCTCTAATAATGCGGATTCGCCATCAACGCGATGAGGAATAGCATCTGCTTTGCGCAGATAATTCAGAGCATGTTCAATTGTTTTCCATTCTTCATTCATTTTAAGTTATGGTTAGTTTTCGTCGGCGTTTATTTTTTTAAGTACTTGTTAATATTGTGCCGATTCATAATCTTTTTCTGAAATACTCTGCATAACCTCGACTGCAATTCTTGCTGTTGCTACAGCCCGACCGCCGCCAATTTCCATTGCAACTTCTAACGCTTCCATAATCTCATCTTCGGAAGCGCCGGCTTTCATTGCATATTCAGTATGCCATTGGATGCAGGATTCACAATTTACAGCCGCTGAAATACCAACAGCAATTAATTCTTTTACCTTAGCGGAAAGCTCACCATCACAAAAAGTTGCTTTCTCCAACTCGAGGAAAGATTTGTACGTTTTAGAATTTAATTTTAGAAACTTGGCATGAGCTCTTTTTCTTCGTTGTGTTAATTCTTGTAAAAGTTCCATATTCCCTCTAAAAAATTTAAGTAATAGTTGATATTATACGCTAGCTGATGACTGTTCATCAATAAAAATAAGGTAATCTGTTTTAGGCGGTACCTTTCCAATCTGACGAAGCATCGTTGCTATTTGTCCACGATGATAAGCCGAATGAAACATGAGATGCTGGACTAATTGCGACAGACTATATTCCCACCGTTTACCCTGGAAATTAACATAGCTTATTGTCTGATTCTCTGAGCCCGATGGATAACTTTCCAATAATTGGATTTGCTTAATATATATTTCGGTGAATCGATTTTTTAATGTTTCAAGAGGTGGAATATTAAGGGGATCAAAAAGATTTGTAACCTGATGACCTTGCCACCGTTCGTACCAAAGTTCTTCAACCCACAACATATGCCCCAATGTTTCATGGATGGATGAGAAGCTGCTGTTCATGCTCCTTTTAAATTGCTCCGAATCAAGTTTATGTAAAATATTAATATACTGCCGGACAGCCCATTGATTATATTTTATTTGCTCTAATAGAAGTTTCATTTTATTAACACTTCATAATGGTAAAATGAATCCCTTAGTATAAATTTCTCTTTTATTCATATCTTACGGCTATTATCCCGATATTTAGAATCTCGTTTTATTTACTCATGCGGATTTATAATACTCAATATTTCTTTTTATCTGCGAAATATGTTTTTCCAAATGACTGATATTAGATTCAACCAGCTTTTCTAGTGTCATCTTTCCCTTTGTAGAGTGAAGCCCCTCCCTTCTCATTTGCTCTCCAGTCAAAGAACAAATCAGATTATAATTTTTAAGCCGTACAATTTTAAGGAGCTCATAACTTTCAGAGACAGGAATTGTCGAATGTTTTAATTCCACCGACCATTTATCCTGATTATTGTATACCAGGAAAGGTATATCATCGGATAAGATTGAACGGTAACGGACATAAGCTTGAATTTCCGCATCGGCAAGATGGGCTGCTATTTCATTTATATTCCATTTATTTTCTGCCGGTTTATATCCCGTTTGATCTCCCGCCAAGCTGCTAAGTAATTTCTCTAATTCACATAGATCATTAATATAGATCTCATAACCGTTATTCATTTATTTTTCCCTCAATTGT
>DATKLQ010000196.1:0-5988 GCA_035542335.1 Ignavibacteriaceae bacterium
AATCTCTGGAAAGGATCCCAGGATCCGGTTTCATTCAATCCTGCATTCGGGAAAACCTGCTTCGGTTAGAAATTTCGGTATTGCCGAGGCAAGCGGAGAATACATAGCATTCCTTGACGGTGACGATTTCTGGGAGAGACACAAGCTTGAAGAGCAGGTAAATTCATTTAGAAAAAATCCCGGGGTGATTCTTGTTTATTCGGCTTCCGTAACTGCGGGCACCAATATATTCTCACCTTACTATGAGGTTCTTCCGCTGCTTCATAAAGCAGCTAAAAACAGGGAGGATCTGATCCGCAAAGGAAATTCCATCCCTCTTTCAACAGTTTTGGTCCGGAAAAAATATTTGGATGCAGTAAACGGATTTGATGAAGACCCGGAGCTGAAAATAGAAGACTTCGATCTTTGGCTTAGACTAAGCGAATTTGGTTCATTTATATTCCTTCCCCGCGTTCATCTTAACTACCGGGTTCATTCAAATCAATTCAGCGCAGATTGGGAGACAAAAAAGAGGAGACTGGAGTATCTTGCAAAGAAAAAAAATTTGCCGCTCCGGGCTTATAAATTCAGGCGCAACCTGAATGTTCCGGCAAGAATGATTCGGGGTTTGATAAATTTTTTAAATTTATTAATAATTAAAATTATCACTTCTTACCAAAGAATTTTAAGTTGAATAACACCAGCAGAAATATCCTTATGATTACCGCACGGGCAGACTTCGGCGGCGGGCCGCAGCACCTCTTTCTGCTTCTAAAATATTTGTCGGATCCTCTGAATATTTTTGTTGCCTGCCCTGACGACTTCCCGTACAAGAAGCGATTTGAACTGCTATTGGGAACCGATAAACTCCTTCTAATACCTCATAGAAAATTTGAACTTAGAACTTTAATTAAATTAATAGGGTTTATTCATAGTAAAAAAATTGAGCTGATTCACTCTCATGGGAAGGGTGCCGGAATTTACTCACGCATTCTAAAAATAATTACCGGCCGGACTGTAATTCATACCTTTCACGGGCTTCATATCGATAATTATAATTCTTTTGCTAAATTATTCTATTTATCTGTTGAAAAATTATTTGCTTTATTCACTAAAAAATTTATTTGTGTATCTAAGAGCGAAAGCAGCAGGGTTTTGAAGGCTGGAATTACATCTCCGTCAAAAATTGCAATAATAAATAACGGCGTTGAAATAGGTGATAGTCCGGCATATAAAATAGGTCCGGATCAAATAAAAAAAATTCTACATGTTACAAGGTTTGATAATGCAAAAAACTCACTTCTTCTTATTGCCATTATTGAAGAGCTGAAAAAAATAAGAAATCTCCGCACGAATTTAACCGGAGGCGGTAGTAATTTTAGATTTGTTGTTGTAGGTAAGGGAGATGATGAATATGAATTTAAGAACAGGATTGCGAAGGAAAATCTTGATGATTATGCCGAAATGGCGGGAACTTCGGAAAATATTCAAAACTATTTGCGGGATTCGTTTTGTTTAATTTCAACGTCCAGGTGGGAAGGTCTGCCTCTCTCGGTAATGGAAGCAATGTCCTGCGGTGTTCCGGTAATAGCAACAAATGTCCCGGGCAATAATGATCTTGTTGAGCATTATCAAACAGGTTTTCTGTTTGATATTCAAAAACCGGATGAAGCAGCCGGATACCTTTTGCAGCTGATGGAAAATTCTGATTTATGGAAAAAATTTTCCGCAGCTTCAATTGAAAAAATAAGGAAAAACTTTACTGCCGACAGAATGGCCCGGGAAACGGAAAATTTATATCTCGAGATCCTTAATAAGCATTATAAATAGTTTTTTTAAAATATTGTTGATAAGCAATATGCAAAGAAATTTAAAGATGATCTTAAAAAATAATTTCCTATACAAATATTTAAAGCACCGCGAAAATATCGGAAGGATTAAACAATGGTCTTCTGATGATGATAAAAGATTTGAGTTTTATAAGGAATTTATAAAACCTGGGGACCTTGTGTTTGATGTCGGGGCGAATATTGGAAACCGGACAAAAATATTTTTAAAGCTGCAGGCTAAAGTAGTGGCTTTTGAACCCCAAAAAATATGTGCGGAATTTTTAATGTCTGCTTTTAAGAAAGAAAAGAATTTTAGCCTTGTTCAAAAAGCATTGGGATTAAAAGAGGGAAACGCTCTCATGCATGTAGGCGATGAGCATACGATTTCTACTTTATCTGCAGATTGGATCGAAGCCACAAAAAGGAGCGGTCGGTTTTCGAAAAATACCTGGGATAAAAGTGAAAGCGTGAGCATTACAACACTCGATAACTCTATTATTAAATTCGGAATGCCGTCTTTTATTAAAATTGATGTCGAGGGATATGAATACGAAGTGCTCCTGGGAATCTCAAGTCCGGTGGATTGCATATCTATAGAATTTGCAGCCGAAAACGTCGAAAATTCGTTCAAATGTGTCGATTATTTGAATTCTTTATCAGGAATGATTTTTCAGTTTTCAAAAGCCGAGGAGGCAGGTTTTTATTTCCGGGAGTGGATGCTGAAGGATCAGTTAAAAAGGAATTTAAATGAATTAATTGAAAAGGATCCTTTGATTTGGGGCGATATCTATATAAAAAAGATCAGGAAAAACTGAAGTTGAACAGCCTTAAAACCGCTATTGTTCATGATTGGTTCGCTGGCTATGCCGGATCGGAAAGAGTTGTTGAATCCTTTACAAATATCTGGAATGAAGCTCATGTGTATGTATTGTTTAATTTTTTAAATGATGAAGAAAGGAAAATTATTGTCAAAGATAATCCGCTCCATACATCCTTTCTTCAGAAAATCGTTTCAAAAAAGAATTACAGGAATTTCCTCACTTTCTTCCCTTCTGCAGTGGAAAAATTTAACCTCTCCGGATATGATCTGATCATTTCAAGCTCTCATGCAGTGGCAAAAGGAGCAAGAACACGCGGCGATCAGCTGCATATATGTTACTGTCATACGCCGATAAGGTACGTTTGGGATTTGAGAGATCAGTATTTAAATCAGGCAGAACTAGGAACGGGAATCAAAGGCTGGGCGGCAAATAAAATCCTTAACCGTATAAAAAAATGGGATTTAAAGACTAAGGATAATCCCGATTATTATATTGCGAATTCACGCTATATTGCCGATCGGATTAGGAGAATTTATAACAGGGATGCTGAAGTAATTTATCCGCCCGTAGATACCGTGAAATTTAAATTCGAACCGTTGAAAGAAAATTATTATCTGACTGCATCCCGTTTTGTGCCGTACAAAAAAATCGGCCTGATCGCCGAGGCATTTACAAATATGCCGGATAAAAAATTAATTATAGCGGGAGAAGGCCCTGAAGAAAAAAAGATCAAATCCAAGTCCGGGAAAAACATTGAGTTTGCAGGATATAAAACCTCAGGCGAGCTTTCAAAGCTTATGCAGAAGGCAAGAGCATTTGTGTTTGCCGCCGAAGAGGATTTCGGAATAGTCGTTATCGAAGCTCTTTCGTGCGGGACGCCGGTTATTGCATTCAATAGGGGAGGTTCCGCCGAAACAGTAATAAATAATAAGCATGGAATTCTATTTGATGAACAAACTCCCGCGTCCGTCGCGGAGGCAGTAAAGCTTTTTGAAAAAAATGAAGTTAAATTTGACTCGAAAGATCTTTCAAATTATGCTGAAAATTTCAGCCGGGGAATATTTGAAGATAGGATCAGGAGATTTATTGAAAAAAAATCGGCCGAATTCTTCAAGTGAACTATGATTGTTAATAAAAAATCCATATTTATCTTCAGGCTGCTCAGCGATCTTTTTCTGCTTAATATAGCTTTTATTACAGCCGCGGTACTCGCACAATCCCTGCAAATACTGCTTTCCAGAAATTATATGTTCATCCTCGAATTAGGCCTGAATATCGTCTGGTATTTTTCCGGCAATGTTCTCAATTTTTATGAGGACTTCAGCTCACGCTATTTTGCATTCCAGGTGGTTAATATATTTAAAAATGTTTTCATTCAGGCTGTTGTATCAATAATTTTTATCTTTCTTGTTAAAGAAGATTTATTCACAAGGAATTTTATCGTCTTTAATTCTGTCTTTCTTTTTGTGCTGGTCAGTTTAAGATCGGTCTTGTTCAGGGTTATAATGAAAAAACTCCGTGAAAAGGGGAAGAATATAAGAAACCTGCTCATAATCGGTGCAGGACAAATTGGGAGAAATTTCCATGATTTAATTAATGAAAATCCTGATTTCGGTTATAACTTTGCAGGATTTTTGGACGATGACTACAGGTTTTCAAAAGATCCCGATATACTCGGAAGCATTGATGAAATTGAAAAAGTAATAAAGGAGAAAAAAATAGAGGAAGCTGTTATTACGATTTCTGATGAAAATCAAAAAAGAATGGATTCAATTATCATGATCTGCAACAGGCATGCGGTAAAGACTCACATTATTCCCGATTATTTCAGGTACATTTCCAAAAAGTTTAATTTAAGCATGATCGGGAATTTCCCAGTCATTACAGCGAGGAATGAACCGCTTGATGAGGTGCAGTGGCGTTTTATAAAAAGGAGTTTCGATATTGTTTTTTCCTCTTTTGTAATCATTTTTATCTTATCATGGCTGTATCCCCTCATTGCAGTGCTGACAAAATTAAATTCAAAAGGACCGGTATTGTTCGTACAGGAAAGAGTAGGGGTAAGAAATAGGAAATTTAAATGTTATAAATTCCGTACTCTTCATATGGATAAAAATGAAAAGGAACGGATTTTCAGGCCGGTCGTTGAAAATGATCCCCGGGTTACAAGCATTGGAAGGTTCTTGCGTAAATCAAACCTTGACGAACTGCCCCAGTTTTTTAATGTCCTGCGGGGTGAAATGTCTGTTGTAGGTCCGCGTCCCTATCCGTTATCCTACGAGAACAAATACAGTGTAATAGTCGATGAAATAAGGCTGAGGCATAATATAAAGCCCGGGATAACCGGCTGGGCTCAGATTCACGGATTAAGAGGGGATGTGGCCGATGAAGAGGAGAATACAAAGCGGATAACAGTGAGAATAGAATATGATTTATGGTATATCGAGAATTGGTCGTTCTGGCTTGATCTTCAGATAATTCTGCTCACTGTTTGGCAGATGATACGGGGAAAAACAAGGGGAATCTGATTTTCTCTTTACAAAGAGTCCGAATTCTTAATACGAATAATTTTCATCTATCCCCGAAAATATTTTATGGATTAAATGCCGGATTTATTCGAATCCTTATAAAATCCCTTAATTTTTTTTAATGGTATTATTATTGTGTGCTTAAAATTGGGATTTTAATTTAAGGGACTAATGAACACGCGTGAGGATAACTTTTTAAAGGGCCTGTTAAACGGAATTTTGTACGAATTATTTTTTGTAGCATTAGTTTTAATTCTTGTCTTGTTTATTTGATAAAGTTCTGTTTCAGGAAAAAAATGATCATGAGTAGATGATTTAAGGTTATGCTTGGTGAATTATGTTTTGTAATTGAATGAGAAATGCAGATCATTTTTTTGAAAGCCGTAGCTGCTACGGCTTTTTTATTTTAAAATTCCATTTGATCTGAATCTTATACCTCCCTTTTCCCGCTTCCGCCGTTTGATTTTATTCCTAAACCTGAATAATTTTTATTTTGAATTTATTACTTCTATATAAATAAGGAAAACCCTATGGCTTCAGATTTTGTTGCACATGTGGAAATACCGGCAACCGACTTCGAACGGTCTGCTGAATTCCTTAAAAAAATATTCGGCTGGGAATTTAAACCTTTCGGAAAAGGCTACCATCTTTTTAATACCCATAAAGGATTTACAATCGGCCTCCGGAAAGCTGAAAAAATTACAGCCGGGGATTCTACAATTTTTCATATCCGGGTAAACGATATTTCCAAGATTTTAAGCATTGTTTCAGATGCCGGGGGACATATTTACAGGGGGAAAACTACTATTCCCGCAATGGGATATTATGCAT
>DATKLQ010000197.1:0-16806 GCA_035542335.1 Ignavibacteriaceae bacterium
CTTTTTATTTTTTAATGTAAGAAGTAATATCTTTCATTCCGGAAAAACAAAAAGAGATGATTAGATGCAAAACGCAATAAGCCCGATGAAGAAATTTGATTTTTTAATCGGGGATTGGAAATTAGAATATAAAGTTCCCAATAGCAGCTTTAGCGCTGAAGACAGCGGTGCAGGCGAAGGAAACTTCCAGCGGATATTAAACAATAAATATGTAACATTTAATTATTATGCAAAATTATCGGTAAGGGAAGCTACTGCTCATGCAGTATTTGCCTGGGATGAAAAAACTCAAATTTATAGGTACTGGTGGTTTGAAGATTCAGGTTCGTTTATGTCTGCATCCTGTAATTTTATTAATGAAAATACTCTTTGCTTAAACTGGCATGATAGTCTTCTAGTTCAAACATTTAAAAAAATAAATGAGAACAAGTTGATTCTTCAAATGAAATCTCCTAAAAATGAAAATGAATATGAGCTAATACTTGAGGTAGTTTTACAAAAAAAATGAGTTATAAGAATGATAAATAAAATGAAGTAATAATTTTTCTTAACTTTAATTATCTAAATATTTTAAATGGCACTCCCCTTTTACCCTAAGCCGGCAAATAAAATAGAAAAAATAAGCTTTTCTTTTAATAAAAATCATACTGCTGCCGCTTTTGGGGGAATCTATAGAAAATTCCTGCGAAACCGCTGTTAAAAATTAATTTTTAATAGACCGCTTTTTTATTCAATTTTAACCTGTTTTCTGCTCAATCTCCAAACATTTTTTTATGAAAATTATAAAAAAATTTGGATAACAAGGCTAAACTAAAATTTACAAAATTTCGATAATTGGGATATGAGGAAAAATGTTTATTAAACAGTCCTTTATACAAATGGTTGATATTATAAAATCAAACAGGAGAAAAATTATGATTAATTGGAAATCGAAAATTGCTGTGATTTTTTTAATTATTCTGTCGGCAATCGGTTTTTCAGTTGAGATCTATGCCCAGAACGATTCGGAAACCAAAGACTTTTCCGAAATGAGCCTTGAAGATCTGCTGAACATGGACGTTACAACTGTATCGAAATCGGAAGAAAAACAGTCGGATGCACCCGGAATTATTTCCGTTTTGACTAAAGATGATTTAAGAAGATTCGGCGGGATGACCTTAATGGATATACTGGAACGTGTCCCAGGTTTAGCTCCCTCTTCGGTTTATATGACCGACCGGGCAATAATTTCTCCCAGGGGAGATCAGATACAGGCCTCTTCTGCTCATGTTTTGCTTCTGCTTGATGGAAGACCCGTTAGGGAATCATTGGAAGGCGGAATTAAAGGGGAATTTTTGATGAGCTTCCCAATTAATATTATTGAGAGAATAGAAGTAATTAAGGGTCCCGGTTCTGTCCTTTACGGTTCGAATGCATTCTCCGCAGTTATTAATGTAATTACGGAAAAACCTGAAAAAACCGGATTCAGTGCAACGGGCATCGCCGGTGACGGCAAAGCCCTCGGTACTCAAGGAGATCTGAAAGTAAAATCAGGCGACTTCGGATTAGTGCTTGCCGGCAGACTTTTAAAAATGTCTCAGTGGGACGACCGGTATTCCGTTAAAGTACCCGGCTCTCCCGATTATTCCTTCAATTTTAATATGCCATTTAAAGGCCCGGGTGCTTTTGCAAATTTAAATTATAAAAACTTAAACATTACAAGTTCATACAGCAGGTGGACAAATTATTTTTTAATACCCGATTATATCCCGGCATATAATGCATATGGAAATGCCGACTGGGAAAAGATTTTTACAAATATCGGGTATGATGCCGATATTAACGATTCCTGGAAGAGCAGCTGGAATGTTACATTTACAAATTCTTGGTTTCAGGTAAAGAACTTCCCTTCAATTGAAAGAAATTCATACGACTTGGTTGCTGAATTGACTAACTTTTTCAAATTATCAGAGAATTCTAATTTAACCGTCGGCGGCTTATTTAATAAGGTTGACGGAGGGGAAACCTTTTACGGTGTACCCGGAATGGCAATACCTATTTCGGATGCAAACAGAATAGGCTTTGGATTTTATTCACAGATCGACTATAAGCTTCTTCAAAACTTAAAAGGGATCGGCGGAATTCAGATTAATAAGTACCAGGAAATCGACCTGGGATTTGTTCCAAGGATAGGCTTTATCTGGTACCCGGCTTCCCGTGTAAATGTAAAAGCACTTTACAGCCAGGCTTTCCGTGCACCAAGCATAAATGAATTTAGTCTAAAGCATCCCAATTTACTGGGCGATCCGAAGCTTAAATCCGAAAAGGTCGGAACGTTTGATCTGAGCATCAGCTATCAGGGAGAACAGCTGCAGACCGCAATTAATTTTTTCTACAGCAAAATGACAGATATTATTTACCAGAATAGAGCTGTAACGCCTGCGGTATATGCAAACGGTGCCGATGCAAATTCCGTCGGTTTTGAGTTCGAAGGAAAATATTATATCAATAAGAGTTTATACCTGGTCGGATCGACTCTATATCATAATACCGAAGATAAGGACGGGAATAAAAATATTACGCCGATACCAAGTTTCGGACTTAAAGGGGGTATAAGTTATGACTTCAGTGATGCGGTCACTATGAGTCTTTTCGATATTTACCAGGGCGGCCTGAGCGATTATTTCAATTCGCAGATCAATCTCTCTCCCGGGGCTTATAACCTCTTAAATTTTTACGGCAGCATAAACGTAACGAAGATATTGAACCTGAAGCTGAACCAGGAACTCTTTATGTTTGCTCAAATTGATAATCTCCTGGACAAGGAAATATGGCTGCCTGCCTGGGGTTTAACTCCGGGTAATTCGCTCCCGTTCGATCCCGGCAGAACAATGTATTTAGGTCTTACCATTGGCATGTAATTGCCGACAAGTTCTAAGGATGAGGCCGCGCTGTCTCATCCTTAACTAATAAAAGGAATTGAGAATGAAAATCTTACAAAGAACACTTTTTTTTGTTTTTATTATAGTTTTATCCATAAATACAAGAATCTTTCCTCAAGAAGTACCCGCCGGCCTCCAGGCGGCATTATTTAATAAAATATTTGCATTTGATAAAACTCTTCAGGTTAAAGGAAATATAGAAGTAGCGGTGCTGGGTTCGGGTGATGAAATTGCTGCTGCTTTTAAAAGTGCAGGAATTAATGTTAAATCTGTCGGTGGAGATCAGGTTCCCTCCGGAGTCTCCGTTGTTTATGTATCCTCAGGAGTGCCTTCCACAAAGCAGCAGACTTCATCCAAAGGCATCCTATCTATTTCAGGGGTGGCATCTTATGCCGAAGAAGGCAAAGTCGCAATAGGCATAGGGACTGAAGGCGGCAAGCCAAAGATTATCATTAACCTAGCTCAATTGAAAGCAGAGGGACATGAAGTTTCTGCAGACCTTCTTCAAATTGCCAAAGTAATTCAGTAAAGGATTAAAAATGGAATATTTAGAAAATATGAACATCGGCCGGAAGTTTCAGCTTATAATGGGAATAAGCTTCTTTTTAATAGGATTATTCTTATTCTTTTATTTTCCTGCAAAACAGGCAAACCAAATGATCACAAGCCACCAGGAAAAAGCTAAACTAGTTTCTCAAATTGTTGCGAAAACTTCTGCCGCCGGATTATTGTTCGATGAAGCTTCCTCCACAGCAACCTTGCTCGAAGCTTTTAAGGGACAGGCCGATATTGAATTCATTTCTGTTTTAAAAATGGATAGAAGCAGGTTTGCAGGCTTTAATGACGATAAAGCAGCCGGATTTTTTAGTAAAATATCAGAAGTTAGCGGTAATAACAGTATATCCTTAGATGAAGAAGGTGAGATTATAGAAATCTCACCGGTCTTATCCGGAAATCAGACCATAGGTTTTGTAATCACTGGGTTGACAAAGAAAGAAATCAATACAGAGACCGCCGCAAGCAGAACGGCTTCATTAATAATAAGCTTGGTTATTTTAATTGCAGGTGTCTTATCTATGCGCTTTATGTTCTCGCGAATTATTAACAAGCCCATCTCTAAGGTTCTTGAAATGGCAAGGGAAATGCAGAAAGGCCATATAAAAGCCAGGGCGAATATAAATACGAATGACGAAATAGGCACAATGGCTAAAACACTGGATCAGTTTGTTTCCCAGGTTGACAGCAGCATTGTCGGGGCGATGAAAAGAATTGCAGACGGCGATATATCATTTCAGGCGCCATTATACGATGAGAAGGATGAAATTGCTCCTGTAATAAACAAAATGACTTCAACAATCAGAGAAATGATAGAAGAGTCAAAACTGCTTGTTCAGGCTTCAGCTAAAGGTGAACTGAATATCAGGGGTAATGCCGAAAAATTTAACGGCGGATATAAGGAGCTTATACAGGGATTGAACAATACTTTTGAATCGGTAGTAAAGCCGATAAATGAATCGAGCAAAATTTTGGGAGAATTGGCTCAGGGAGATCTTACTGCAAGAATGGAAGGAAACTATTCGGGAGACTATGGAAAACTGAAAAACAGCATTAATACTGTGGCCGAATCTTTAAATAAGACATTGCTTGAAGTTAATGAAGCCATTGCAGCAACAGCAAGTTCCGCAAACGAGATTTCATCCAGCACCGAGGAAATGGCTGCAGGCGCGCAAGAACAGTCGGTACAAACCTCCGAAGTTGCTTCTGCAGTTGAGGAAATGACGAGGACTATAATGGAAAGCACAAAAAATTCTTCCATTGCAGCCGAGAATGCTCAAAAAGCAGGCGATATAGCTTCCGAGGGAGGCAAGGTTGTTAAAAATACTGTTGAAGGAATGAAGAGAATCGCCGAGGTAGTCAGCAGCGCCGCCGAAACAGTAAAACAGCTAGGGAAAAGCAGCTCACAGATTGGCGAAATTGTAGAAGTAATAGACGATATTGCAGATCAAACCAACCTGCTGGCTCTTAATGCCGCAATTGAAGCCGCAAGAGCCGGAGAACAAGGGAGAGGATTTGCCGTGGTTGCAGATGAGGTAAGAAAGCTTGCAGAGAGAACTACAAAAGCAACTAAAGAAATTGCCGTAATGATTAATCAAATTCAGAAGGATACCGAAGAAGCCGTTAAGTCTATCGGCAGAGGAACCGAAGAAATAGAAACCGGTAAAGAGCTTGCCAATAATGCCGGCGAATCTTTACAGGAGATCATCAAATCATCGACAAAAGTATTGAGTGAAGTAAACCAGGTTGCCGGAGTAAGCAAAGAGCAGGCCGATGCAGCGGAACAGATAAGTAAAAACGTGGAGTCGATTAGCAGGGTTACCGAAGAAAGCGCATCCGGTATACAGCAGGTTGCAAAGGCGGCTGAAGACTTAAGCCGGCTTACCGAAAACCTTCAGAAGCTTGTAGGCAGGTTTAAAATTCAGGATGAATACATCCGCAAAGATGACCATTATTCGGTAAGAGCAAACGGAAAGCTGATCCACAGCTGAACCCGAGGCTAGGCATGGTGTGGTTGAATGACTGAATGGATGAATGAATGCCTTGCCTGGATGAATGATTGCCTGGATGAATGATTGAATGGATGAATGCCTTGCATGAATGCATGATTGCATGGATGCATGATCGCATGAATGCATGATCGCATGGATGCATGCCTGTCCCGCTTTGATCTTAATATTATTTGATTTAAGAAAGAAGATTAACGATTTAGGATTTAAGATAATCTATCCCTAATTTCAATTCGAAATCCGAAATTCGAAATCCGCAATCCTCCGGTACCTGAATGCATAGTTGCATGCCTGCCCTCGCTTTTGCGCGTATCGCATGAATGCATGCAACCCTCCATGCAGTCATGCACACATGCAGTCATGCACACAATACATGCATACTTGCATCGGATGCGGCTAAGGCAATTCCTGGGCAATTACGATTATTTGATCAAAACCATCTTCCTCGAGGCTTGCTTACCGGCAAATCTTAAAGAGTAAATATAAATTCCGCTCGGGTAAGCAGCGGCATTAAAGGCTATACTGTATATGCCTGCAGGTTTCTCTTCATTTACAAGATTAGCTATTTCCTGTCCAATAATATTGTAAACTTTTAAAGAGACAAATCCTGCTGCAGGAATCTGATATGCAATTGTTGTTGACGGATTAAACGGATTCGGGAAATTCTGCTCAAGGTTAAACTCCTTTGGAATGCGAGGTTTATTTTTACCACCGGCATCTGTTGTATTTATAACTTTTATTGTATCATCAATTGTTCCGTCATTTCCAAGGTCTACCTCAATATTTAATTCGGATTCATTAAGATCTTCCCAAGCAGGCTTTAATAACTGGGAGGAATTCGCCTGTAAATCAATTGAACTCTGAAATATCTTTTCATGCTCTGATGATCTTTCATTTAAGACAAGTCCGTAAGTTTTGCTTGTGCCGAAATTCTTAATTATAAAATCATTCTGATTCAGCTTCCTTATATAAAGGGAATCATTATTCTTTAGCTGTGTCTGCCGCATCTCCAGAATTTTCTCAGTGCTGTCAACCTTTGAAACTACTGCAATATTAATCTGTTTCTCTTTCACATCCCGTGAGACTGCCGAGAAACCGTCATCAATCCTGAAATTATCAATTTGGTCCGGATCTGAATTATCAACTTTGAAATTATAAATTATATCTTTTTTAAAACAGGATAAATAAGCAATAGTATCTTTTATATCTTTCATTTCTATTGAATAAGAATCATCAGGCAGATAATAGCCGATCGGATCCGAAGGTCTTCCGTTTTTATTAAAGATTGCAATTCCGTTTTCGAATTGATTGGTAACTGCACCATTATTAAATCCAATTTTTTTACCTGCAGATGAAGTATAAATTACACTTGATTTCTCGTTATTATAGAATTCAATATTGTTTAATGCTGCAATACTTTGGATTTTGGGAGCCTTTTTTCCCATCACCTGAGTATTTAAATAATTTGATATTGGAATTTCCAGATAAAAATGGCTTACACCTGTCCAGGTAGCACCTAGGCCCGTAAAATCTCTCCATGTATTATTTACGGAGTCGATCAGTATATAAAAAGTATCTACCCCTGGATTATTGCTGTCGTATAGAAAAAGCCGGTATCTCGAAGGCCCGGAGGAATCCTTTTTAAGCCGTATTGGAGCCATTGTATGTGCACCGGGGCCTCCCCCTCCATTGTTATAAATCGAAATTGTACTGACGTCCGGGTTATCGCTGGATAACATTGTCTTAAGCTCCTTGAGAGTAGTTCTTGCATCTTTCCTCTGACCGGTAACATCATTATCATATGTCTGCTTGCCGTACTGATATGCAAAGTAAGTGTTGATGGTTTTCAGTATTGTATTGTTTAAAAAAAGACTAAATATATTTGGAACGTTTGGAATGCCGGGATGCGTTCCAAAAAATTGATCACTGTAATTAAAAGCCAGCAAGCTTGTAGAAGCGAAACCGAAACAAGAACCCTGGGGAGATGTATTAGTTGGAACTCTGGTAATTGAACCCCATTTTAACTCGGCATCTTCTTTATAGATACCGAAGAATACAGACCAGTAGCATTTATCCTCTGTAAATACATCGACCCATAGCGGCCAATCAACAAACGATGATGAGTTAACATATTGGAGGAAATAAGGATACGGTTTATTAGTAATAGGATCATTGCCCGAAGCATAATTGAATTGACTCCACCAGGACTGAGGCCAGAGTGTACCGTTTAGAAGATTCCATCCGTGAAGGCTGGATTTAAATTGTTCATAGCTGCCGTCAGGTTTTGTTCTTGTTAAAACATATCCTTTAATTCTGAATAAAGCGCTTGTATCAGCTTTTGATGAATCAATCATGTCAAAAATCCGCATCATGCATTTAGCCGATAAAATTGAATCCGGAACATTCCAGAGATAAATTCCTGTACCTGCAGCAATTGAAAAATCAATAACGTTAAAAGTTCTGCCTGAATCGGTGCTGAATTCAATCTGGAGGAGTTGTCCCGCTTCGCCTCCAGTCCATTTAATTGTATCAGGTTCTCCGGCAATAAAATGCTCGCCCGCCTGGGGCTTAGTAATGAAGAGTGATTTGGGTTTAAGCAGGAAACCGCTGACCGCTCCGTTATGTATTCCGAATCCGACAATTTCTCCTTTCTCATTAATATCATACGCACGCCTAAGGATCCAATTGCTTGAATCGATTAAGGTATTAAGATCCGTCATTGAGCCGTTCTGCCATATAAATGCCTGTTCGCTGCCGTCGGCGATGGTAGATGTTCCGACAATCTGCGTTAAGTTATTAATTCCATAAGCCCATGATTGCTGACCACCGAGTGTTTGGAGATCAGTAACTGTTCCGTTATCCCATAAAAAAGCATGACCGTCAATTCCATACTCTGCGCCAGCTACTTGGGACAAATCATTAACAGCATAGCCAATACCGTAAACTCCAAGATCAGTCATGACATTATTGCCCCAGATAAAAGCTTCATCCGTGCCGTCCGATGTTCGCGCTGAACCGACAACCTGCCCGAGATTATTGATAGCATAACCTGTTGAACTATTGCCGCCTAGAGTTTCAAGGTTATGCATCACTCCGTTTTCCCAGATGAATGCCCGGTACTGACCATTTTCAATATTAGAAAAACCGGCAATCTGCTTTGCATCATTAATACCCCTCGCAATCGTCCATGCACCCCCCAGAGTTTGTAAGTCTGTTACTATTCCGTTATCATATTTAAAACCATGAATTACTCCCGCAGAAACAGTAAATTGTCCGATTGCAATACTATTATTATTTAACCCGTGGGCTACTGATGATTTACCTGCCAAACTACTAATAGTAGTTACAACTCCCTTTGCCCAAACAAATGCACTTTGGCTTGTAGTCCCGGCTAATTGGGTGGAATCATTCAATGTACGGACATCTAACCATTGCCCCGAAGAATCCAGATCTATAATTGTATAATGCGTCTGGCTGAATGAACTTCCGTAAAAAGCAATGATGCAAAAAGATATTATCAGTCTGATCTTAAGTAAATGTTTTATCATAAAAATCCTAATGATTTTTTGTTCTTACTTATTACGATATGCTTTGTAAAAAATCAGTAATTAATTGAGTGCTTTAGACTAAGAGACAGAAAAAATTATCTTTGACGGAGGGTAGACTAAATACTGTAATCCTTAAATACCTGCTTACAAGAGGGCCTAATAAAAATCTTTAATTCTTAAATAATTTTATCATTAAAGATGACCAAATTGAATGCGCCCAATCACCTCTAAATTATTACTTCTATATTGAAGAAAAAGTGAAATTACCCTTAGAATTAATGATTTTGAGATAGGATGATAAATTTCTTTTAAAGTTAAAATAGAAAAATATTTTGTTAGGAGCTGTTTTTTATCAACAGATTCTATTGATTAACTAAAATCAAGTTTCTCAATTATTTCAAATAGATCATTTTTTTTGTTTGAATATACTCCCCTGCTTCAAGCTTATAGAAATATATTCCGCTTGATAAACCGTATCCGGAAGCATCGAATTGAATTTGGTATTCCCCGGCAGGCTTTTCTTCATTGATAAGAACCGCAATTTCCCTTCCGAGAAGATCATAAATTTTCAAGGTGACCTTTGATGCTCTAGGCAAAGAATATTTTATAATCGTATTTGGATTAAAAGGATTGGGATAATTTTGCTGCAGTTTAAAATTTATTTTATGCTTATTGACAATTACTGATGTAAGATCCATTTCATTATAAAAGATTAAAAAACCGTTATCTGTCATTGCAGCCAAATCAATTTTATTATCATTGTTCAGATCCATCCATTGTGCAGCGAATAAAAATACATTCTTATTTAAACGCACTTCATTAAGCAAAATGAAAGAGCTTCCGGTGTTTTGATAAAGATCTATATATGTCCTGGTTCTCTGAACTTCATCGGATTTATCCCCGATAATGAAAAGATCATCAGAACCGTCGCCGTTAATATCCTTAAATTTTACGAAAGCATCCTGGAATTGGTTAAAAGGCTCACTCCGGAGAATATAGCTGTCACCCTGTTTAATAAGCAGATAGCTTCCGATTAATAAATCCATATCTCCATCCTTATCAACATCCGATAAATCAATATTGTACCTGTACGGGAGCCAGTCTTCATAATTGATGTTAATATCCTTTAATGAAAATACCCCTTTTTGATTCTCAAAAAATTTAGTATGCTTCAGCTGATACCCGGTTTTAATAATATCCATCTGGCCATCAGAATTAAAATCGGCCCATTTATGAATTCCCGATTGATAATCCAATATAGCGAGTGTGCTGTATTCGGATAGAGTGCCGTTTTCATTTTTAAAAATTTTAATCGAATTTGTATTGAATGTTGAAGTTCCCGCTATGGCTAAATCTTTATAACCGTCATTATTGAAATCGTACCATTCTAGTTCTGCAGGTCCGAAGGGAAGCGTATTTTCAGGCGCCAAAGTAAAATTCCCTGAATTGTTCCTATAAAATTGTGTGCCCGGTTTATCAAAATCGGTTTCTGAAAAAACAAAATCAGCTGATCCGTCATGATTAAAATCCACCCAAGCTATTGATCCGTCCGATAAATATTTTTGTTCTAAACTGAGCTCAAAGGGAGCTTTTTCAAATTTACCTGAGTTATTATTATACAGCTCTACTTTCAGGGAAGTTACAGTATCGACCTTTTGAATTTGTCCGATTATAATTAAATCCTTATCCCCGTCATTATCATAATCCGCAAAATCAAAGTCTCCCCATTCGAGAGGAGAAATTTTTGAGTCGGTATCTTTCATAAATATTCCCGGATCAATGTAGGCGTGTTCGGTAAAAAAAGTCAGGCTGTAATCATCCGGCAATCCATCGCCCATGTAATCCGAAACTTCTTTTGAAATTAAAACAGTTATAGTATCATCGTTTTCAAATGGTTCATCCGGGGTCATTCTGATTTCATAATAGGAACTCTCATCAAAATGGAAACTAAGCAGCCTCTCTTTTTTGCTGTTCAATCTAATGCTGCTGAAATTAATTGTCCGGGGATTGAGTATAAAGTCTGGTGTAAAATAAATCTGAGCATCAAGAGGAATATTTGCCTGGAAGTTTAAAGGACTGGAAACCGCTATCTGCGGTAAAATAATTTTAGAAGGGATTCTTTTCCCGTTAACTCTTCCTTTTACAAAAGTGGATCCGAGCCCCCAGTCAAGGCTGCTGTCTTTTACAATTCCGACACCGGGAGCAAGGAAAACGGCATAATCGGCATCGATTACGTTTAGATAATGAAAGGTATAATAATAACATTTGGTAAAAACTGTATCCGGTGTCTGGACAATTTCATTTTTACTTTTAAGCTTTCCGATACATCCTAGTGTTCCATGAGAATCGGAAACCTGAAATTCCCATTCTTCATTTTCACATGCATTTAATTTCAGCCATATATACTCGGTAGAATCATAGCCCAGCCTTAGTACATTCCCAAGCTGATCCACTCTCTCATATCCCCCATTCAGATTTTTAAAGTATTCCTTACCCTTAATTGTATCCTTGTCTAAAATTACCGATGCGCTGCCGCCAAGGTACCGGACGTTTCCTACCTGCAGAGGATAATAATTCTGTGCACGCACAAGAGAAGTTAAAAAGAACAGAATCAGAATAAATTTAGATCTCATTATAACTATATTTAATAAATTTTATTGATTAAACTTTTATAAGGAATACTACATTTAATGAATATTACTTTATTAATGTCATCTTCCCGGAAACCTGTTTATCAGCCACCCTCAAAGAATAAATATATATTCCGCTTGTAACTTGTATCCCAAGTTCATTTGTCCCATCCCATCTTGTTAAATAATTTCCGGAAGGAAGTGTTTCATCAACTAACCTTTTTACCACTTCACCCTGTATATTATAAATTACAAGCTCGGTTTTGGAGTTAGTGAGATCGTAAGGAATTGAAAAGCTGATTATGGTTGAAGGATTAAAAGGATTTGGATAATTCCTGGCTAATAAGTGAGTCTCCGGAATAGGATTCTTTTTATTATCATTTACCGAGGTGATAAGCTTAAGGCCCTCTCCCTTTGAGCTTCCGGAACTGTCAGCTAAATAAATATTTACCCAATTAGGCCTGATCGACTGAGACAAATATGTCTCGTCCCATTCACTGTCTGTTAATCTTTGGAAATTCGTGGTTGTATATTCGTAATAGCTTAGGACAGGCCCAACGTATGCAGTAAGCTGTCCGCTTGGATATTCGGCTGCCCAAACACTTAGGTTAACCGGACCTGTCCCTACATGAGGAATCCAGCCTGTAACTATGCCGGAGCAATCAGTAGGAACGGTATGTATATCTGCGACAATATGATTATTCTTTAATAATCCATCCTGTTGATATACATAATCATTATAAAATAATTTTGCGTACCAGCCGTCGTACGGGGGCGTTCCGCTGCCTTCGGTACGATTGTATATCATTCTCTTTAAGAAATTGGCTTCATCCGGATTGAACGGAGTACCATTAAGTTCCTTTTGGGTTATCGACAATAATGTATCAGAAACATTCCCGAGATATGAAAAATACTGCAGAATATTTTCACCATACCAGGGGTTAGGAAAATTTATGTTCTGAAATTTATCGTAGCCTATTCCCCCGATGGTCTTCAGATTAAGATATAATTCGGGAAACGGTTCAACATAACTATACGGATAAGAGCAGAGTGTTCCTCCGGTATAAGATTGCTTTGCATAGAGAAGATTATCATGCCGGAGCTGCGCCCACGATGAGAGCTGCGTATTCATCTTTTCCTGCCAGTATGCTGCTGTCTTCATAAATCCTGGTAATCCTGATAATCCTGGTCGAGGATTTAAGCTTCTCAGCAGGCCAAGCCAGGAATTATATAATGTTGATTTCCAGAATTCCGGATCATAGGACTCAATTAAATACCTTAGAGCCGAAAGGTTCGAAGAATAATGATACGCATTCAATTCCGATACCAGCAGCTGTGCCGAAGCATCATTTCCAAGAGAATACAGTACGTCTAGAGTGGACGGGAAAAGCCTGCATACTTTGCCGCCGTTATATGATATCCGGTCATATACAACTGAACCTGTTACATATGAATCGACTACAAATCTCTGTCCGAATAACATAAAAGCAGAAGCAGGAACTATAGTATCAGGGGTGAAAGGATCGCTAGTAAGAATTTGAGAAAGTATAAGCTGGTAAGCAAAACTTTGATTCTTTAAAGTATCCTGGAATTCTAAAACTTTAATGCTGTCAAGCAGTTCCGATGCACTATTAATTGAAACCGCGTTTTTCAAATATTGGACATTCTTAATAGTAACATTATCGCTGTTACCGGCAAAGAATTGGATTATATTCTCTACTTCATCATAAACAGGCTGAACCCCTGAGAGCTCAAAAAGTTCATTAAAAAGGAATACATCTATTGTTTGTCTTTTTATATCATTAAAAGTCTGCTTATTGCAATCATAAGAGAAAGAATCCGGAGCTAAGAGATACATTTCTATTCTGCCCAGCCACATCATAACCCTGAAATATTTCTGCAGTTCGGTATGCTGAGGATCATCATAATGCCCTCTCGGCTTGAACTGGCTCCAATCCATGACACGGCAGTTTTCAGAGAATAATGTATAGGTTTTATATCCTTCTTCATTCATAATCTCATTAATTATTTCATCGACGACAGTACTATTTTCAGAATAATAAGGAACCGAGCTTTCGTCGAACAATTTTCTCGGCACGCTTATATATACATCGACATCTTTAAGCATCTGCAGCATTTCCGGATTTGAAGAATAAGTATTGTGAAGCTGGCTCATCCCGTTATAAAGCTGATTAAGAATCTCTTCAACACGATTAATTAAAATACCAAGTTCGACTTCTCTCAATATTCTATCATAAGAGATATGAAAAGCATGAAGTATCGCATCGGCAGAAACAAATACAGGCAAATCCGAATTATATATTTCAAGGAAAGCTTCTCCAAACGAACTTTTTGATAATCTTTCACTAACCATAAATCCATTATCGGCAATAAGAGATTTTTCATAATCAGTTAAATTATACTTGTTCGAAATAGAATCTAAATAAAAAGCATTTGCCGCATCAAAGTTTACTTTATCTCTAAAAGCACCGGCAGGATGCATATCAAGAAGCTGGGATGCAGTCAAATCTTTATGAGTATTCAGGAAAGTTTTGTATTCATCAATATTAAAGCTCCCCGATTGGCCGAATGTATTATCAATTGAAAAAAGCAGAAGAATTGAAAGTAAAAGAAAATTTTTGAACATTGTTCCCTCTTTTCTTTTTAAATGAAAAGAATTGAGAATATTAAATTCCGATTGAGATATTGAATTAAATTTTATAATAAATCTTTTCTTATTAATGATTGAAAGGAATTTTATAACCGGTTGAATATTTTTCATAAATACCCCTTCAGTTATTATCATTGTCGGAAATAATTAAAAAATAATTACTTCAATAGTATTTTTATTTAATTAATGCCATTTTCCCCGAGACCTGCTTATCCGCAACACGTAAAGAATAAATATATATTCCGCTTGACACCAGGCTGCCCGAATCATTCGTCCCGTCCCACCTCGTTAAATAATTTCCGGAAGGAAGTGTTTCGTCAAACAATCTTTTTACTGCTTCACCTTGAATATTATAGATTATAAGTTCCGTCCTGGAGTTATTAAGATCATAAGGAATTGAGAAGCTGATTATTGTAGAAGGATTAAAAGGATTCGGATAATTTGCTGCCGTTAAATGCGTCTTAGGAATAATTTTATTTTTATCCTGATCTACTGATGTCATGAGCTGAAGCCCGTCCCCTCTCGAGTTACCGGTTTTATCTGCCAGGTAAATATTCACCCATGAAGGTCTTAAAGCCGAATTAAGATATTGCTGTTCCCATTCTTCATCAGTCAGCCTGAGAAAATTCTCTGTCCGGTATTCATAATAACTGAACAACGGACCTATAAAAGCTTTCACCGATCCTTCCTGTTCGGCAATAAACACACCCATATTGACAGGCCCGGTTCCGACATGAGTTATGGCGCCGATTGTATTTCCGTCACAGTCGGTCGGGGTGGTGTGGATATCTGCGACAATGGCATTCATTTTCATGAATTCTTCCGATCCGCCGTAAAATAATCTGGGGTACCAGCCGTCATAGTATACAATTCCGCAAACAGGGCTTTCTGAAGAGAGTAATTTTTGCAAAAAACTTTTCTCGGCTTCGCTTAACGGGTTAGAACCGAGCTCTTTGACTGAAATTGAAGATAGAGTATCGGTGATTGAAAAAAGGTTTTGATAATAATTAATAATAGCTGATTTTAAGTATTCTTCCCCGAAACTAAGAGATGTGAAGAATTCTTCCGCATTAAATGCCAATGTCTTAATGCACTGATAAAATTCCGGGAAAGGTTCAACATATCCATGGGGATATGAACATGTATTTCCGCCTGTATAAGACTGCTTGGCATAAAGCAGATTGTCGTGCCTGAGCTGAGCCCATGAAGTTAATTGAGTATTCAGCTTCTCCTGCCAGAATGCCGCTGTCTGCATAAACGCAGGAAGCGATTCCCTTTCCGTAGGAGGATTTAATTTCCTGATCGAGTTTAGCCACATATTATAAATTGAAGAATTCCAGAATTCAGATCCGTATGAATCAATAAGATATCTTAAAGCTGCAAGATTACTTGAATAATTGTATGTGTCTAATTCGGGCTTAAGAAGCTGAGCTGCGGCATCATTCCCCAATGCAAACATCGGATCGAGAGCGGACGGGAAAAGCCTGCAGATTGATTGGCCGCTAAAAGTAATTCTATCATAAACCACGGAGCCTGTTACATATGAATCAATAATAAATCTTTGCCCGAATAAAAGAAAAGCAGAGGCGGGAACAATGCTGTCCGGGGAGAACGGGTCGCTGTATAAGATTTGAGATAAAATCAGCTGGTAGGCAAAGGATTGGTTCTTTAGCGTGTCCTGAAATTCGACTAATCTTAAGCTGTCGAGAAGATCACTTGCTTTATTTAAACTTACGGCATTCTTTAGGTAATCGAGGTCGGGCAGAGTTACATTATCCGGCTCTCCTACAAAGAATTTTAGAATCGTTTCAATCTGATCATAATATGATTTTGCACTTGCAGCTTCAAAGAGCTCCCTTATCAGCATAGCATCCACGGCTTGTCTCTTCAAATCATTAAACTGCGACGGACTAGTAGTACCCGACGGAGTAAGGAGATAAATTTCAATTCGCCCCAGCCATATCATAGCCCTAAAGTACCGGGCCAGCTGCGGATACATTTGATCGGTATAATGACCTCTGGGCTTAAACTGGCTCCAATCAATAATCACGGATTCCTGAGAGAAAAGTGCATAAGAGGAGATCCCATCAGCGGATTCTACCTTCTGCAGGATTTCTGCAACTTTAGCAGAATTTTCCGGAAAATACGGAGAAATTTCCTCCCCTAGCAGTATCCTGGGAACAGTTAAATAAACATCGATATCTCTAAGCATTGCCGACATTTCAGGATTTGATGAATATACGGCATTAAGATTATTAATATTAGAATGGAGTATCTGTAGTAAGGTTTTAACGTTATTGATAAGAATTCCGAGTTCTGCATCTTTAAGTATATTATCATACGACATATGCAGGGCGAATAATATTGCATCAGTTGAAATAAAAACAGGAAGATCTTTATGATAAATACCAAGGAATGCATCTCCGAATGAATAGGGGGATAATCTTTCACTTACCATAAATCCGTGGTTTT
>DATKLQ010000198.1:0-4789 GCA_035542335.1 Ignavibacteriaceae bacterium
GAAAAAGCGGATCATCCAGTTGTTAAGATTGAGCTGCAGGAAAAGATCTCCCTAGGTGCCGAATTTCTGCGCTGGGAAATAGCAACGGCTGCTGCAGGCGCGGTAATCGGGGTTAATCCTTTTGATGAACCTAATGTAGCGGAAAGCAAGAAAAATACAAAAGATCTTTTAGGTGAATGGAAGAATAATGGCTCATTGGATTCAGGTAATCCGAAACTGGACCATGAAAAAATAAAAATTTATTTCGAGGATTCACTCCAGCATAATGGGAAACCCGCAGGTGAATTATTAAAAGAATTTATAAACATGGCTCTACCCGGGAAAGCCGGTACGCCGGGTTATGTTTCTTTACTCGGTTATTTTTTAAATACGCCGTCAAGGCTAAAGACCCTCAATTCAATTAGAAAAAAAATTCATGCAAATCTAAAGACTGCAGCAACTCTTGGATTCGGCCCGAGGTATCTCCATTCGACCGGGCAGCTCCATAAAGGCGGTGCGGATGAGGGAATATTTATAATATTGACCGGCGAAACCGAAACGAATGTTCCTATACCTGGCGATGAGTATGATTTTAATATCCTTCAGAAAGCACAGGCATTAGGAGATTACCGTTCGCTGGTGAATAAGAAAAGAAGAGTCATTAGAATCGATCTAGGTAAAAAAATTGACCAGAATCTTAAAAAGATCGAAAAGATGATCCTTTAAAAATTTAAAGATTTAAAGATTTAAAGATTAATGACTATCATCAATATACTTATTGATTACTAAATGATAATGAATGACTATTCTGATTTATGATTTAAGATTTTTGATTTACAATGAATGACTACAAATGACAATTGAATGACTATCGAATGACCATCGAATGACCATCGAATGACCAAGGATAGCGTCATCAGTAGGCAATAGGCAACAGGCAATGGAAAATGGAAGATGGAAAATGGAAAACAAAAATTAAATATTAAAAAATTTAAAGATTAAAAGATTTAAAGACTGCTATTCCATTTGCCTTTGCCCTATGCGCTCTGCTCTTTACCCTTTGCCCTTTGCATTAAACTATTAATCTAATCGAACGGGAGGTTTTAAGGAATGGATGATCAAAAATTAAGTCAGGAAACAAGACAGATAGATTCCGATGCATTTGAGACAAAGCATAAAGGCATAGTAGAAGGGGAACGTCCCTCGGCCTGTATAATTGTAATATTCGGCGCATCCGGAGATCTGACCCACCGGGAATTGATTCCGTCCCTTTTCTCGCTGAACTGCATTAATCTGCTCCCTGAAAATTTTGCTATTATCGGTTTTGCACGGAAAAACTACAGCGATGAAAGCTTCCGCAATGAGATGAAAAATGCCGTTAAGAAAAATTCGGCATGCAAGGATGATCAGTGGAATAAGTTTGCGGCTAATCTTTCATATGTAAGAGGTGATTTTAATGATCTGAAATCTCAAGGATATAAAGATCTCAAAGATAAAATATCAAAGATGCAGAAAGATCTTCATATAGAGGATAATGTATTATTTCATCTTGCCGTACCGCCGGAATCTTATGAGTTTATAATCAAAGGATTGAATGAGTCCGGCCTTTCCTCCGGAAAATCCGGGTGGAGAAGAATTATAATCGAAAAACCTTTCGGAAGCAATGAAGATTCGGCCAAAAAGCTTGACCACGAAATCCATAAAGTATTTCATGAGGATCAAATCTTCCGGGTTGATCATTTTTTGGGTAAGGAAACAGTGCAGAACATGCTTGTCTTCAGGTTCGCTAATCCGGGATTTGAACCGATCTGGAACAGGAACTATATTGATAATGTACAGATTACTGTTGCCGAAGATATCGGGATTGGAACAAGAGGAAATTTTTATGAAAAGACCGGGATACTCCGCGATATGGTTCAGAATCATCTGCTCCAGCTTTTATGCATGACGGCCATTGAACCTCCGGTTCACTTTAATGCTAATGCTCTCAGAATGGAAACCTGGCAGGTGCTTGAAGCGATCTGCAAAATCAATATTGAAAAGGATGTTGTACTGGGCCAATACGGGAAAGGAATAGTTGACGGGAAAAATTCGAAGGCCTACAGGGAAGAAGATAATGTCTCCAAAGAATCAATCACTCCTACTTTTGCGGCATTAAAGCTTACCCTTGATAATTGGCGGTGGGCAGGTGTACCATTCTATCTTCGTACGGGAAAGAGATTGAAGAAAAAAATAACGGAAGTATCTATAAAGTTTAAACCTACTCCCCATTTAATGTTCCCGGTGGACGGACATAAAAAGCTAAATCCCGGCAGCGTTGTTTTCAGGCTGCAGCCCAATGAAGGTATTATTTATACATTTATTGCAAAGCAGCCTGGTGCCGAATTGAGGCTTCAGCCGGTGAATTTAAATTTCGAATATGCCAGCGCATTCGGCATCGATGAGCCCCCAAGCGCATATCAATGGCTTCTATTCGATGCAATGAAGGGCGATCAGACACTCTTTCCTAAATCAGATTGGATTACCAAAGCCTGGTCTATTCTTGATCCTATTATTAAAAGGTGGGAAGAAAAGCCCTGGTCGAAACTCCCCAATTACGAAGCCGGATCCTGGGGACCGAAAGAATCCGCCGGACTGCTGCTGCAAAACGGCCGGGAATGGAACTTAGTATGATTTTTTAAGGGCCTCTTAGTTATTCCGAGTTTTAAGGGGAAGTCTTAATTAAATTTCTTAAACTAAATTCTTTATTAAGATGAATGATTTAATACATGCCTCCGCAAAAAAACAATTTGATTCTATTGTAATCGGAACCGGACAATCGGGAAAGCCCCTTGCATTGTTTCTAGCCGGGGAAGGAATAAAAGTCGCTGTAATTGAGCGGGGAGATGTCGGGGGCTCCTGCATAAATTACGGGTGCACTCCTTCTAAGACTATGGCATCCAGCGCAAAGACAGCCTACTTTGCAGATCATGCGGATGAATATGGAATCTGGATTAATAATTTTAAAGTAGATTTTAAAAAAGTTATTAAAAGAAAAAATGAAGTTGTAAGGGAATTCCGTGAAAGTGGTGAAAAGAAGCTTCAGGAAGAGAAAAATATAACCTTTATAAGAGGTACTGCTGCATTTAAAGATCAAAATACAATCTTTGTGCAGAAAAATGACGGCAAAATGTTCGAGATCAATTCGGAATTAATTTTTATTAACACCGGCGGAAGACCGAGGATCCCTTCAATTCGCGGGCTTGATAAAATAAATTACCTGGATTCAACTTCAATAATGAATCTGAAGAAAGTGCCGGATCATCTTTTAATCCTCGGCGGCGGCTACATCGGAATGGAATTCGGACAGATGTTCAGACGCTTCGGATCAAAAGTAACAATTGCCGATCACGGAGATCAATTGCTGAAAAGAGAAGATAAAGATATTGCCGGAGAAATTAGTAAAATTTTTGAGGAAGACGGAATAGATGTCCTGCTGAATAAGGAAGCAACCCGGATAGAAAAAAAGAAAGATAAAATAAAAATTCATTTTAAAGACGATAGCAGCATTTCGGCAACTCATCTGCTTATCGCCGCCGGGCATACTCCCAATATTGAAGAACTTAATCCTGAAGCCGCAGGGATTGAGACCGATAAATCCGGATATATTAAAGTCAATGAATATCTCGAGACAAATATAAAAGGAATTTTTGCATTAGGAGATGTTAAAGGAGGACCTGCATTTACCCACATTTCCTATGATGATTTTAGAATCGTTAGAGATAATTTAAACTCTCCAGGCTCTGCATCCACTAAAGGCAGATTTGTCCCTTACGTCGTTTTTATTGATCCCCAGCTGGGAAGAATAGGATTAAATGAAAAGGAGGCTATAAAGCTCGGGAAAAAATTTCTTTCAGCAAAGATGCCGATGAGCTATGTTGCAAGAGCGATAGAATCGAATGAAACGCGGGGATTAATGAAAATAATAATCGATGCCGAGAGTGAAACTATTCTCGGCGCATCCGTGCTGGGTATGGAAGGAGGCGAACTGCTCGCAATGATTCAGATCGCAATGATGGGAAATCTAAAATACAAATCTCTAAAGAATGGAATATTTGCTCATCCCACCCTCGCCGAATCTTTAAATAATGTATTTAATAAAGTAGAAGCCGGATAAACAGATTCTTCTCATTTACTCTGCAAAAAGAATCCACCATCTTTAATTCGCGCATTAGCGGCTATTTAATCCAAATTTTGATTTTACTCAAATCCTTTCTCTTCTCAATTGCTTAGCTTAATTCATATGAACTATTTCTTTATCTAAAAATCTTTATTAAAAATAATGAAGCTTCAGGGAAAGAAAATAGCAATATTTCTTGAAAAGATGTATGAAGATCTTGAATTCTGGTATCCCTATTTAAGAATGAAGGAAGAAGGTGCCGAAGTTGTTGTTATTGCACCTAAGGTGGATACATACATTGGAAAACACGGACTGCCTGCAAAAGCCGACCAAGCAATAATTGCAGTTAAGGATGATGAGTACCATGCGCTGATTATCCCGGGAGGATATTCCCCCGATCATATGAGAAGATCTCCGGAGATGGTTGAATTCGTAAAGCGCATGAACAGCAGCGGTAAAACTATTGCGGCAATCTGCCATGCTCCCTGGATGCTTGCTTCAGCAGATATAATAAAAGGAAAAAAATTAACAAGCTTCTTTTCAATAAAAGATGACCTTATACATGCCGGGGCAGAATGGATCGATCAGGAAGTTGTCTGCGACGGAAATTTAATTACTTCCAGGAACCCTCATGATCTGCCGGCTTTCTGT
>DATKLQ010000199.1:0-6736 GCA_035542335.1 Ignavibacteriaceae bacterium
CTGAATTAGTCAGATCAATAGTCTGGGGCTTAATATCTTTAAATGAAGCCGTCTTTTCAAATATAAAATGAAACATTCCTGTCTGGGATGTTCCGCCGTTTACATCGCAGTAAATAGAATTAGGCTCGTTATGCGATGAAATATTTAGAGCTACCGAATCCTTCTGACCGTCAATAACCGCCGTGAGGATTCCTGCGCCCATTATAGTTTGAGAATAAGTTTGTACAAAAGATAATATTATCAAACATGATAAAAAGAAAGTTTGTTTTGCAAAAGACATATTAGCCTCCTAATATTTTTTAATCAATTTGAAACGGATGAAAAACTAAAAAAAGGAATGATAAAAAAAAGATATTGAAGTCACATTTAAATCATACTCAAAAATCTGTTTTCTTTTAGAATTAAAGGATAAAAGAATTAAATTATGCCTATATTTTTCTTTTTTCTATGAAAATAGTAAAACAGCTTTTTTCATTTATCCTGCCTGTAACCGCATTAATCATTATACCGATCCTTGTTGAACGGAATTTTAAGCCGCGTTATATGTTTACGACCGGCCCAGGATTATTATTAATTTTCGCCGGATTAATCTTAATGGCTCTTACAATATCATCATTTATAAAAATAGGGAAAGGCACTCTGGCTCCTTGGAGCCCGACAAAAAAACTGGTGACTAAAGGGTTATATGCTCACGTTAGGAATCCAATGATATTGGGTGTCTTGATTATTCTTTTGGGAGAATCAATCATGTTTTTATCCGTAAATATTCTTGCATGGGCTGTTATTTTCTTTCTGATTAATAATATTTACTTCTCAGTATCTGAAGAACCCGGTCTTGAGAAAAGATTTGGTGATGAATACCTGAATTATAAAAAAAATGTTCCGCGGTGGATACCTAGACTAAAACCTTTTTTAAATAGGTAGTTAATAAATTTACCTATAAAAAAGGCAGAAAAATAATACGGTTATTTTTCTTAAAATCCCAGGAATTTATATATAAGACTAAAGAAGCTGTAAACCTCTTCGATTATGAATAAACAGATTCATAATTGGGAGAAACAGCCGTTAAAAAGCAGCTTCATTTAATAATTGTATTTTGCACTATATTATCCGGGTGCAAATCAAGCAATTTGATCGAAGGTGGAGATCCTCCGTTACTCCCGGAAATAATCGGCATTAAACAAATAATAAATGACATTAAACCTTATGACCAGATTAATAAGATTAAAGAAAAAGTGTCTCCCGGTTTCTTCCAATCCAATAATGCTGAAAAACTTGTCGAATGGGTTAAAGATGGCTTCTACTTCCATAAAAATATAAATGATACTGATCGGGCGCAATATTTTTACGGATTAGATCTCGCGGCAGTTGCAAGCGATAGTCAGAAGTATCTTCCTTTATATCAATTAAAAATTGAAAGTGAAATAAATGTAATTTATGATCTAATCAGCAGTGTGCATCAAGATGAACTTGTATTATATAAACTATACAATGAAGGTTTAATAATCAGAACCCGCAATTTATGTGTCGGAATTGATATCATACTGAGCCCTGAAAATAATAGCATAGCCGGATTGTTTGCCGACTGCCTAGACGGACTGTTGATCACGCACTCGGATTGGGATCATTACGATACTCAAAGCGAATTAATACCGTCTTTAAAAAACAGAAATAAACCTGTGATTCTGCCTGCAGACGACAGCTTAACTGATTTCGGCGGAGTATTAGATTCCGGTAGTATAAAAGATCTGGAATGGACTGCATTCAAGGGAGGTCATTTAGACCGCAGGTTTACTTCTTTCTTCTTAATTAAAATAAAAAATTGGAGGATACTTCATTCAGGAGATAATACCACATGGCTGAATTTCGTAAATTCGAGATATGCACAGAGCATTGATTTTTTCTTTTTTAAACCTGAATCAATTGAATTATCTATTGAAGAAATGCTTGAAAGAATTCATGCGAGATATGTAATTCCGCATCATCTGCTGGAATTAACACATAATTTAAATGCGATGGGGCATGATATGGGTTTGCGCGTAATTTCTCAGGCAAAAAACAATTCCAAAGTAATTATGCTTCAATGGGGAGAAAAGCTTTCTTTATCGTCTGATAAAAGAAAAGGTTTGTAAAACTTAGCAATTTCGAATTTCGAAATCCGGAATATTCGTATGATTTTTATCCCGACTGGAACATAATGAATTTTTATTTCCAGACAGTCAGTCTCTCGCTGGAGTGCTATTATAGATAAAAAAAATTCAAATATCTTTGGGATTATGAATTCCTGCTAGGTAATCCAGTATCAAATATCCAGTATCCAGCATCCAGCAACCAGCACTGCATCCACAATCTTTTCTCCCGATTTTTAGGATATCTTTCTCTCGAATTTACATTCTTTCCGGCGCTTCAACTCCCAGCATGCTTAATCCGTTTTTTAAAACAACTCTTACGGCAGTTACTAGGGCCAGCCGTGCCTCGGATAAACTCTTTTCAATCCCGAGGACTCTGTGGAAAGTATAAAACTTATGGAACAATGAGGCGAGCTCTTCGAGATACGCACAGATTCTGTGAGGTTCAAATAATTCCGCCGAGAGCAGAACTTCTTCTTTAAATTGATGCAGTTTTTTAAGCAGAAGCTGCTCTTCGGAAGCGTTAAGTAAATTAAGGTTTGCCGTTGAAGGTTCAATATGTTCCTCTTTTTCCTCCATCATTCTGATTATTGAACAGATTCTTGCATGAGCATATTGAAGGTAAAAAACCGGATTTTCATCCGATTGCTTTTTAGCCAAACTCAGATCGAAATTCATATGGCTTGCGGCGCTCCGCATATTAAAGAAGTACCTTACAACGTCGCTGCCCGCTTCATCAATCAGCTGATCGAGAGTGATATAATTGGCTTTACGAGTCGACATTTTTACAATTTCGCCGTTCTCCGTAATTGTAACGAACTGATGGATCAGCACTTTAATTTTTTCAACTTCATAGCTCAGTGCTTTCAATCCGGCTAAAACATCCGGATAAGTTGCATTATGATCGGATCCGAAAACATCGATCATCAAATCATACCCTCTCTCGAATTTTGTTATATGATACGCCATATCGGGCAAACGGTATGTAGGCTCCCCCGAAGACTTAACAATTACTTTATCCTGCTCCTGTCCCATCTGAGACAGCTTCAGCCATACAGCATCATCTTTCTTGTATGACAATCCTTTCTCTTCAAAAATTTTTAAGAGCTTTTCAATATTCCCTTTTTCATAAAGACTATTCTCATTAAAAAAAACTTTATGCTTGATTTTTAATCTTATTAAAGTAGATTCGATATCTTTAAAGATTTCCTTTTCCGCGGCGGCTTTAAAGATTCCTTCAGGGTCTTCATTAATTAATTTATTCCCCTGTTCCTCAAGAAGTTTTTTTGCTATCTCTTTAATATAATCTCCCTGGTAATAATCAGGAGGGAAATCTATACCTTCTCCGAGGAACTCTTTATAGCGGAGTTTCACCGAGTCTCCGAGTATCCTCATTTGTCTGCCGGCATTGTTAAAATAATATTCCCGGTCGACGGAATAGCCTAACCATTCGAGCAGGTTTGCCGCGGTATCTCCGAGCACCGCATTCCTTCCGTGTCCTACCGTCAGCGGTCCGGTAGGGTTTGCCGAAACAAATTCCACATTGGCTTTTTTCCCCATATACTTTTCAGATCTTCCGAAGTCATTCGGCTTATCTATTATTTCTTTAATAATTGCGGCAAGATATTGGGGGCTGAAGAAAAAATTTATAAAACCCGGGCCTGCAATTTCCGTTCTATTAATAATCGATGGATCGATTTCTAAGGAATTAAGTATTTCTTCCGCAATTTCTCTGGGCTTCATTTTCAATTTTTTTGTAAGAAGGAGAGCGGCATTGGATGACAAATCCCCGTGAGTTTCAATCTTCGGCTTATCAAAAATTAATTCTAGTTCTTTGAGATATTCTAATTTCTCGGAAGCTTTATTAAATATCTTGTAAAGGTACTCTTTCAATTATATGTCCGGTAAAGTGAATTTAGAAACATAATGTTTGTTTAAAAGAATAGAACACGGACCACACGGACAATAAAGATTAATCACGAAAAATTCTTGATCCGATATACAAATATAAAGATTTTATTAAGGCAAGATTAAGAAAATCAAAATTACTTGCTGGTTTTTGCTGCAATCCTGCGGGTTGTTTTCGGCTTCTCTTTCAGGAGCGGATCTTCCATTTTAATAGTAGGCGCATCTCCCCATAATTTTTCCAGTTTATAAAATTCCCGTGAATCCTTTTTAAAAATATGTACTACGACATCTACATAATCAATTAGGATCCAGTTCAACGCGCGGTAGCCTTCAATGTGCCAGGATTTTATCCCTTCTTCGGAAAGTTTTGAGTCTATCTGGTCGGCAATTCCTTTTACATGTGTATCCGAATCGGCACTGCAGATAACGAAATAATCCGCAATAGGAGTTAATTTACGCAAATCCAGCAAAACTACATCGTAGCCTTTCTTGCTGAAAATTTGTTCGGTTATTTTATCTGCTAACTGCTTTGAGCTCATTTTAATTCCTGAAAATTAATTCGGCAGCCTGCTTATGAGCTGCCCGTAATCTTTACCGATTACTAAGGTTACGTCTAAAAAATAATCATTATTTATATGCTGTATAATGTTGCTGTTGTTAATCCCGAGATAGCCGGCGACCTTCTCCGCGTTAGCTGTATTTCCTGTCCGGTCAATTACCATTGTACTATCAATATCAAAAGAGCGGTAATTTCCAACCTGGACTACATCAAAGTTTTTTTTCCTTAGATATTCGGTAAACTTTTCTGCTACCCCCATAACTCCGCAGCCGTTAAGAACTTCAAGCTGTACTATATCGGCAGCACGCTTTTTCTTTGCGCCTGCACTTTCGGATTCTTTGATCCTCTGGAACTTTGTAACAAGGGATAAGATCATGAATGCAATTATCAGGCAAAGGACAGCAATAATAGAATTTAAAATAAAATTTTGTGCGGAAGCTTTGACGGCAGATTTTTTAGAAGAGATTTTTTCCTTCACGTATACGATTTTGCCTGCAGCTGTGGTAAAAAATTATTTGCCTAATAGAAAATCATTATTAAAATTCTCGTTGAAATTCCTGTCTCCGTAAAATCCCCAGTAAGAATTGTAATAATTGTAAGGCAGATTTCTATATTGAACGGAGATTAAAACATCATTCCAGGGTTTATAATTAACCGCAGCTTTGCTGATGTAAAACCCGTCGATGCTTTTCTGAAATTGTTTACCGAGAGTACTATAAGGTGATTGAACAAGGCTTACATCGAGCTCAGCATTCAGATTATTATTAAATTTATAGAACATACTGTTTGTATAAACTCCGAGGGACATTGCCTGATTACCAAATGCGGAGTATGATAAGCTGAAACTATGTTTCATACTAAAATTTTCTGAATTTAAGAAGCTGAATAGGCTTCCGGTATCATAATTTATCAAACCATCGCTTACATGAGAAGTAGGAAATCCGGGATCCTTATATTGTGCATAGCTTATTACCGTAAATCCGAAAACCAATAAAAACAGTAAATTTTTCATTTTCTTGTCCTTAAAATTCCATTTAAATTTTAATGAAAAGATTCAAGAAAATCAATGGATTTGCGCTTCATGTGCAGTTAAATAATTTTTGTAATCTTGTTGTTTTTATCAACCAATACGGTTTTCGGCTTATGCTTGCGGGCTTCTTCTTCAGACATTTGCGAATAAGCAATTATGATAATTTCGTCTCCTATTATTCCAAGTCTTGCCGCCGGCCCGTTCAGGCAAATCATACCGCTTTCAGCCGGACCTTCGATTGTATAAGTGTCAAGGCGGATTCCGTTATTTAGATTTACAACCTGAACCTTTTCGTAAGGGAGAATATCGGCAGCTTCCAGTAATTTTTTGTCGATTGTAATACTCCCCTCGTAATATAATTCCGCCATTGTAACCCTTGCCCGGTGAATTTTAGATCTAAATAGTTCCCTGTTCATTATGATTTCTTGTTTTAATTTATTATTCAAATATAAAAACATTGAAGGCTTAGTATCAATATTGATTGAACTGCATTTGAATCTTTACAGAATTCAGCAGGAAGGGACATAAAATAATTCATTTTTTTTCTTTTTAATGATTTGCAGCATATACCACAAAAAAAATTTTAATTTCCTTATTGACAAATATCCAAACAGATATTAAATTTACTCTCAATAAAAATGAAAATGAACACTGGGACATATTATTACGCGAACTACTGCTTTAACCAATTATTTTGGTGGTGGTTTAATATGCTTAAGAATATGACTCAGTGATCCTAGAGGAATAATTATTTAAAAACCCTTCTCAGGTAAACTGGGAAGGGTTTTTTTTTGTTCTTTCTCTTAATCTTTCTCTTTCTCTTAATCTTTAAATAGGTGCTTATGGATTTTTTACAGTTCAAACAATTGGCAAATGATTTTAACTTGATTCCGGTTTACGAAACAATAACTGCCGACCTCCTGACACCGGTATTGGCATACCTTAAAATCCGGGAAAAAGGAAGGCAGAGCTTTCTCCTTGAATCTGTTGAAAAGACGGCAAATATGTCGCGGTATTCATTCATAGGCAGGAATCCTTTTAAAATCTTTAAAAATAAAAACTATGATATAACCGAGCAGGTCGACAGTACAAAAAATTCCTGCCGGAAAT
>DATKLQ010000200.1:0-3891 GCA_035542335.1 Ignavibacteriaceae bacterium
GGCAAAATTGGGAACTGTCCTAAGAACAATTTCATTTAAGGAGAAATCTAATATCTTAAGCTGGAATATTCATTTAGAAAAAGAATATTACTAAGGGGTATTTATATTAATAATACTGTTCAACCATAGGAGATAACATGAAAAAAGATTCAGAAAATTCTAATCAAATGAATCCATCAAGACGTGAATTTTTAAAGAAAGCCGGCTCTGCTGTAGCAGGTTTACTTGTCATACCTTATTTGAAACCCTCGGGAATTTTTGCATACAATCATAAGCGGGTTTCCTCTTATTTAGCTACCGTGGCGATAACAAATACATTAAATACGCCTGCCGACAGCTACTCTTATGATGATGCGGGCGGCGGCGTTCTTCAAAAAGTGGAATACCTCTTCAATGAGCTCGGCGGAATTTCCGATATATTCAGTTCGGGTAAAAAAGTAGTAATTAAAATAAACGCAACCGGCGGCTCAGGCAGTGCAACAAACTCCAAATTGAACGGTGTTCCTATAACTGAAGCAATGTGGAGTAATCCGGCAGTAGTAAATGCAGTTGTGCAATTGATTATTGATGCAGGAGTTTCTGCAGGCGACATCACTATTGCAGAAAGTTTAGGAAACGGCGACTCATATAACAATACTCCATTTCAAGGTTATGTGGATATAAAGAATTCAATGGGATGCAACCTGGTTGATATGACTAAAGGTACTTTTGTAGATATCTCAACAGGTACAGATTATTTTAATTATCCAAAGCTAACTATGAATCAGATTTTAAGAGATACCGATATTTATGTTTCTATTCCAAAATTAAAGCAGCATGCGGAAGCAGGTCTCACATGCTCACTTAAAAATCAGGTAGGAACGGTACCGCAATCGCTTTATGAAACTAATCAGATCCACTATCGCCGTCAGGCTATTCATAGTCCCACGAATGATTCATCTGCCTCATATCTGCCGAGATCAATTTGCGATTTAAATGCAGCACGGCCAGTTCACCTTGCCGTTGTAGATGGAATAAAAAATGCAAGGGGCGGTGAGGGAGTTTGGAACCCAAATTTTGTCCCCTATGAAAGTCATGTCCTTTTTGCGGGAAAAGATCCTGTTGCGACCGACAGCATCGGCGCATATTTAATGGGATTGGATTGTGAAGCAGAAAAGCTCCAGCTCCCCGGAGATAATGGTTATGGCGATACCGAGGTCGATAACTATCTTGATCTCCTCCATGCAAAAGGGATCGGTACAAATCAATTGAATGAGATTAATATTGTAGGTGATGGTAAAGATCTAATAACGTCTGTCCGGCAAAAAGCAGATACTGAAAAACCTGTAAATTTCAAATTATGTGCAAATTATCCGAATCCCTTTAATCCGTCTACTATGATAGTCTTTTATTTGCCCCGAAGTGAATATGTAACTTTAAAAATTTACGATATTACAGGCAGGGAGATCGAATCTCTTATAGAAGGTATTGTTCCCTTAGGTGAGCATCGTCTGCAATGGACTGCTGAGGGGCTTGCCAGTGGAATTTATTTATGCCGGATGGAAACTAAAGATTTTTCTGAAACGATAAAGATGATCTATCAGAAATAAAGGGAGTATTTGTTATTAAAACATTTTACTCGAAAGGTTTATGTTTGAAAAAATTCAAGCTGTATCTATTCATACTAAGTCTTGCTGTAATTTTTTTAAGTTTTAATACATTAGCTCAAAATCCTTTCATACATAATCAATTTACCGCAGATCCTTCGGCTAGAGTTTTTGAAGGGAAGGTTTATCTTTATCCTTCGCATGATATTCCTGCCGTTGAAGGAAAAGGACGCCCCGGATGGTTCTGCATGGAAGATTATCATGTATTTTCATCCGGTAATCTCACAGACTGGACGGATCATGGTGTTATTGTAAACCAGGATAATGTTCCATGGGTTAACTCAAAGTTCTATGCTATGTGGGCTCCGGATTGCATATACAGGAACGGGAAGTACTATTTTTATTTCCCGGCTCCTGCTAAAGATACATCTCTCGGAAGAGGTTTTTTTATCGGAGTTGCAGTATCTAATAACCCTTACGGACCTTTTGTCCCTCAGCCTGAACCTATTAAGGGAGTCCGCGGAATCGATCCGAATCTTTTTATTGATAAAGACGGACAAGCTTATTTATTCTGGGCAGCAAGAAATATCTTTGCCGCTAAATTGAAAGAAAATATGCTTGAACTTGCTTCTGAACCGATAGTCATTCCTAATCTCCCTGGAAAAGGACTAAAAGAAGGTCCTTATTTATTTGAGCGCAAAGGTATTTACTATCTTATTTACCCTCATGTTGAGGACTCTACGGAAAGGCTAGAATATGCAATTGCTGACAATCCAATGGGTCCTTTTAAAGTCAGAGGGGTGATCATGGATGAATCTCATGTATGCTGGACTAACCAACAGTCAATTATAGAATTCAATAATCAGTGGTACCTTTTTTATCATCAAAATGATTATTCTCCGCACTTCGATAAAAACAGATCTGTCAGGTGTGATAGTTTGTTCTTCAATGAAGACGGTTCAATTAAAAAAGTAATTCCCACTTTGCGGGGAGCGGGTAATACAAACGCATCTGATAAAATCCAGATTGACAGATACAGCCTTAAAAGTAATGAAGGTGCATCAATAGAATTCCTGGATACTCTCAACAGGTTTGAAGGATGGAAATCAATACTTGATTCACCAAATGCATGGGTTCAATATAACAATGTTGATTTTGGAAGCAATGAATTGAAAATGATTAATATTAGAGCTCTCTCAAAATCCGGAGGAAGCCTGCAAATCCGGTTGGATAAGTTGGACGGTCCTATAGTTGCTGAAGTAAAGGTTCCGGCAGTTGACGATTGGCATATAGCTGATTCCTATTTATTAGATTATAAAAAGGGGATCCATAATATCATTACAGTACTAAAAGATAATTCTGATATTGAAATTGATTGGATTACTTTTAAATAACAGCTTTAAAAATAAAAAACTGCAAATAATCTTATTTTAATTGAATAACTCTTAGGGAGCATTTCATGAAACAAAAAATTTACAAACCGGTAATAGGAATAATTATTCTTTTCTTCTTCAACTCTTCCTTATTTTATTCTCAAACAATTAATGCCGGCGGTAATCAGATTATTAATTGGGAAAAAACTCACACTGCGGAGCTTAAAGGAAGTGTCTCTTCAAATAAAATAAAAGTGGAATGGACATGCCCTCAAAGTTCAAAAGTAGTTTTTAGGAGTTCGTCCAAACCTGTAACGGAAGTTACTTTTCCTCGTCCGGGATACTATTTAATAATCCTTTCCGGCAAGGGTGAAAAAAAATTAAGCAGTTCAGTTGTTGTAAATGTCTTTATGCCGAATTCTTACCGGGAAAGACTTTCTGATCTGATAAGTTTAATGACTGTAGAAGAAAAGATTAATCAATTAACTAATGAATCTGATTCCATCCCTAGGCTAGGCATTCCTAAATATAATTACTGGAGTGAAGCCTTGCATGGAGTGCTTGGAAGCGGTGTTACTTCTTTCCCCCAGGGAGTTGCATTAGGTTCTACCTGGGATCCGGAACTTGTTCAGCGCGTTGCCTCAGTTATCTCAGATGAAGCCCGTATTAAAAATGAAACTGAAGGTAAAGGATTGACTTATTGGAGCCCTACTATAAATATTGCCAGGGATCCCCGCTGGGGACGTAATGAAGAATCTTACAGCGAAGATCCTTACCTGCTTTCCCGCATGGCTGTTGCTTTTGTTAAAGGCATGCAGGGGGATGATCCTTACTATTTAAAAACAATTTCAACTCCTAAGCACTTCATGGCAAATAATGAAGAGGCGCGCCGCCATACCGGTTCTTCCGATCTTGATATGCGCAGTATGTTT
>DATKLQ010000201.1:0-3354 GCA_035542335.1 Ignavibacteriaceae bacterium
GATCTGCTCTGATTAAGTATTTCACCGCATCAGCATAATTTTGATTCATATAAGCTATTTGTCCGATCCATTTATTTGCGAACGGACTCTCTCTATATTTAATGCTCTTGAGAAGCAGCGAATCCGCGCTCCGGAAATCTTTTTTCAAAATTAGGATAGTTGATGCCAACTGATAGAATTCCGGTTCATGAGGAATATACGCAATCAATGCATAGTATTCGGATAATGCGCTGTCGAGCTCACCTTTTTTTTCATAATATTTCCCGAGATCATAATGAGCGGAGACAAGATTATAACTTTTAGTTACTAAAGCTTTGAATGACAATGCTTCGAGCTGATTTGCCGGTTTAAAGTTATCGACAAACCGGTTTGGTAAGCCTTTCGGCTGAAAAGGCCAGCTCCCTTTTAAATGCCGGATTAAAACCGTTGCGTATACGCTGTCCAAAGCTGTTACTCCCTTATTCTGTTCTTCCAAAATTCCGGTATTGGACCAATTTGCACTGATAAATTTATTCTGCTTCATTGTCTCATAAAAAGCTTCGGCAATAAGAAAATATCCTTTATAATTGGGATGAAGATGCTCAAGCATTAAGGAATTGCCGATGAGGCCTTCCGGTGAATTTTTTTCGAAATAAGATTTTGTAGGAACCAGGGGAATAGAATATTTTACCGCTAATTTTTTTAGAATTATATTAAAATCTTCCGGGGCGCGGAAGCGCAATGCATCTAAATCTTTCGCCTTGAAATACAAGCTTTTTGCATGGATTAAATCCCCCTTAGCCTCAAATTTTTTTGCCTCTTCATAACACCCTTTTGCAGAAATTCCATCTTTATCTTTCACGGATATAAAAGGAGCCTGATCCTTAATATTACTGACTAATTCACCTATAATGATTTTTACTCCATGTTCCCTGGCAGTTTGAATAATAGCTTCAATATTTTCCTCAAATTGTTCCTTTCCCTTTTCATAAAGGGTGCTGCCATATGGAATTGTCTGTTCGGCGACAATTCTTTCCATCATCGTTGCTGTAGGATCCGCTTCGCGACCTTCTTTAAGCACATCGCTTGTAATGTTTTTAAGCATCCCGATAAAATCCCGGAGAAGTAAAAAAACTTTTAAAGATTGAAGCTTTAAATAGGTGCGGATCAGCCACCTGGAGCTGCCGAGAGACTGTACCGATCCTACTCCGAGTGCACCATAGTATTCATTATGCCCGGTATAAATCAAGAGCGCATCGGGGGATTGCTCTAATACCCCATTTAGTAAATCTAAAAGCGTATAACTGTTTATTGCCGCCATAGAAATATTTATAACTTCGATTTCTTTTCCCGGGAATGCTCTTGACAAACCTCTTTGGAGAATGTTCGGGAAAGAAGCATTATTACCGTAGGGGAAGCCCCTCGCAGAAGACTCACCGAGCACGAAAATCCTATATCCGTTTTTCGGTTTAACTTTATAAAACAATTCAATCGGCGGATTAGGGACAGTAGACTGAACATAAAAATATCTTCGGGCGACATTAGAATTAGCCATATAATATTTTTCAAACCCGGGCGGTCCCTGAACGAATAGATCTAAATTTCCCCCATAGTTAAAAATTCGCAAAATAATTTCAAGAAGGATAATCAGCAGAAAAGGAATGGATAGAGTAATTCCCCAAAAAATTCTCTTTTTATTAGCGTTTAAAATATTTTTTTTAAATAAATTATTTTTTTTGACCGGGCCGGCACCCTTTCCCGTATCCGACAAACCGGGAGCATTCTTTTTGGGTTCTCGATTCTTCATCTGTTTTTTTAATCAGAAATGAACTGACATAGTTCTAATTTTTTCTTAGCTGTTTTTCATACAAATCTTTCAGCTGCCGGTATTGTGCATTGTTCTCTCCTTTTACTCTCACAAAATCGTTAATCGTTGTTTTTGCTTTAGAAAAATCCTTTCGCATTATATATAATAAGCTTAAACTATAAATCAAGGAAGGATCGTCTTTGAATTCAGTATAAGCTTTCTCAAGATATTTTACTGCTTCGGGATTCTTCTGAACAGCAAGTATTTTGCCGATCCACAGGTTTGAATATGCTGTTTCCTTAATTTTATTAGCTTCATTGAGTTCAGTTAACGCTTCATTTAATTCTCCCCTCCTTCTATAAAATTCCGCTTTTTCAATATACGGTTTGACACTTTCGGGAATCAAGACAATTAATCTTTTACCCGAATCACCGGAGTTAAAACTCGGATCTGATTTTTTGATTGAAGCAAGGGTAATCTCAGATTCGGAAACCAGGCCTGAATCTTTTTGAATTTGATATTTTAACTTCTCTCCCATTAAAATATTCTTTTTTTCCAATGAGAGCTTTAGATATTCCTCAATATTAAAAAGCGCTTCCTTGTAATTCTTTTTAGAAAGATACATAGTGGAAAGATTGAATAATGCGTAGGCATTTTCCTTAAAATCCGGGGAAATCTTAATAACTCTAATTGCATTATCATAATCTTTTGCCTTATAAGCGTAATCAGCGGAGAAATAGTAATATGATTTATTTGTCGGGAATAAATAAGCCAATGATAAATATTCTTTTGATGCGCGTTTCAATTCACCGGCAGAAACATAATATTTTGCAAGAGCTTTATGTAATTTTTCCAGGCTTATATTGCCATATTTGATAGTCAAAAATGCAAGAGAATCCACAATCCCTTTTGGTTTATAAGTTGAAATAAAACTATTAACAATAGTATCGGCTTTAAAAGGCCAGCCGGATTTCAGGTGCTGTATCCGCAAATCGGCAATAGTACTGTCTAATTCCGAAAAACCCCAGTTATTTCTGTAATAAATGAGCGATTTGATTCGGGAAGTGTCCCAGCCGGTTTCAATCATACCATTATTTTTTATTGCATTGAAAAAACCCCCGGCCATTAAAAAGTATCCGTTGATATTCGGATGAAGATGCTCAGTCATTAAATTATTGCCCACAATTCCTGCCGCAGAATTCTCTTCAAAAATTGATTTTAACGAAATAAAATTTATCTTTAAAGAATTTGATAGGTCATAGATTATTTTATTAATATCTTCTGATGCTCTAAATCTTATTGCATCTAAATCTTTAGCCTTCAAATAATTTATTTTCGCTTCATCAAACAATTTTTTTGATTCAAGGACCTGGGCTTTCTTATAAAAATAAAGAGCCGAAGGATAGTTCTTATTTTCAAGCGAATGAAACGGAGGGAGATCTTTTTCATTACTTACAAGATCACTTATAATTACAGGAATTTTTGCCTGGGAAAATTTAATTAGCAGTTCGCTCATGTTATTGCGGAACTGTACTAATCCCTCCTTATACAATTCCGAATTATAAGGA
>DATKLQ010000202.1:0-4625 GCA_035542335.1 Ignavibacteriaceae bacterium
ATTGTACCTTGTCCCTTATTAACTCTAGCAGTAATTTCAGCCAATTCTTTTGTCATCTGCTTGGTATAATCCATAATCCCCTGCGTTTCTTCAATAATAGCGCTGAAGCCGATCGGCTCTTTTGATTGAATGGTTCCCCCGTCTTTCACCTGGTCTGCCGATGAGCTGCCCATTTTCAAGATTACCACTTTGTTTCCAACCAGGCCTTCGGTCTCAATTGTTGCTTTGGTATCTGTACGAATAAACTGCTTTATATCGGTAAGCACCTCCATGGTCACTTCAACGCGGCCGCTTGTATCGTTTACTATCTCCACATCGGTAACGGAGCCTACATCTATTCCGCCAAATCTTACCGAAGCACCGCTTTTTAATCCCTGTATATCATTGAAGTATGCCTTTACAGTAAAGGTAGAGTTGAATAGGGCCTGCTTGTCTCCTATTAGAAATATTCCAAGGACTAGGATCCCGATCCCGATGAAAATAAATATTCCTAATTTAACTGCGGAAATTTTTTTTGCCATTAAATACTCCTGTTTTTAAGCCATATCATTCGGCTTAACCGGATTCAAGTACTTCTGTACCGAAAAAGTTTCTGAGAAACGGATCATCCGATTCGGTTAGATTTTTTAAATCTCCCTGGTAACGGATTTTTCCGTCTTTTAATACAACCGCATGATCGGCAACTATTTGTGCACACATCAAATCATGAGTCACAACTATTGATGAAACTTTTAAATCTTTCTGGAGTTCTACAACCAGCTGGCTGATTTCTTTTGTTGTGATCGGATCAAGACCCGTGGTCGGTTCATCGTACAGAATCAAATCGGGTTCTGTAATTATGGTTCTCGCCAGCCCTATTCTCTTCTTCATGCCCCCAGACAATTCCGACGGCATTTTATCGATTGCTTCGGATAAGCCAACCTTTTCGAGCACCGATTTTATTTTTTGTTCCCTTTCCGACCCGGAAAAATTAAAATTCCTGACCAGCGGAAACTCAAGATTTTCTCTAACTGTCATTGAATCGTATAATGCAGCTCCCTGGAATAAAAATCCCATATGCTTTCTAGCTTCATTGAGCTCATCGATATTCATATCCAGGATGCTTTTCCCTTCAAATAAAACAAGGCCCGAATCGGGTTCCATTAAGCCAACTATACATTTTAGAAGCACGCTTTTCCCGCTGCCGCTTTTTCCAAATACCACGAGATTTTCACCTTCCTGAACGTTTATGGAAACATCATCAAGCACAACAAGATCGCCGAAAGATTTCGACAGGTTCTTTATTTCTAATATGTCCATAGCCAAACCGTTACTTTAACCAATACCATATCAACAAGAAGTATTAGTAAGGAAGCCGTTACCACCGAGCTTGTAGAAGCCTTCCCGACGCCTACAGTTCCGTTAGCCGCATTATATCCTTTGTATGCGCCTACAGCGCCTACAATATATCCGAAAGCAAACGTCTTAAGCATCCCGGGGATTAGATCGGAAAACTGCAGGGAGTGGAACACGGCATTATTATAAAGTATAAAGCTAGTCCCGGTTGAAAGATAAATTGCGATCCATCCTCCGATAATTGCAAGAAAGTTTACATAGCAGGTAAGTATCGGCAGGATTAGAGTACAGGCAAGTATCCTTGTAACTACCAGGAATTTGTACGGATTTATTGCACTTACTTCCATGGCATCTATTTGCTCGGTAACTCTCATAGAACCAAGCTCTGCGCCGATTCCCGAGCTTACCCGCCCGGCAAAAATTAATGCAGTTAATACAGGCCCGAGCTCACGTACTACCGAAAGTGCTACCATGCTCGGCAGATAAGATTCCGCACCGAACCTGGCCATTACCGGCTGGCTCTGCATTGCAAGAACCAGCCCGATTATAAATCCGGTTACCGTTACAATAGGCATTGTCTTTATCCCGAGCTCATCCATGTGCTTTTTTACCTCACCGAATTCGTACGGAGGAATAAAGACTTCCTTGAAAAATCTCAAAGAAAACAGGGACAACTCAGCAACTGTAGTAAAAAAATCGGTAAGCGCGGGGCTGAATGATAACAGATTATCCGCCTTGTCCCGATCAAGTCGAGAGAGGCTTTTTTCTTTAGTCAGTTCCAATTTTTTTAATTATTATTTTTTAAAATTTCGAATACCTAAAAGAAGCAGTAAAAGTTATTTCATCGAGGAAAATAATAAAAAAACCAGCCTGAAAAAAGCTGAGCAGGTTGACTAAAATCCTTATGATATGATTAGCATTACATTATATTCTATAATCTATCTTGGAATTCGAAAAGTTATGAGCATTGTCATAAAGAGCATCCAGCTTAAATCAATGTATAAATATAGCCAAGGTTGGAAGATCATATTAAATTGATTAGTGATCCAATATAAAATAATTAATTTTTATTTTTGTATGGTACTATCATTTAATGATGAGAAATATAGACTAATCATGCAATCAAACATAAGTTCCGGGTTATTAATGTTTGCCTTAAAAAACGGAAAGCTGAAAATATTTCTTGTTCATCCCGGCGGACCTTTTTTTACTAATAAGGATACCGGATATTGGGGTATCCCCAAAGGTTTGACGGAAAAAGATGAAGATCTATTATCTGCCGCAAAAAGGGAATTTGAAGAGGAAACCGGTATAAAACCTAAAGGAGAATTTTTACCGCTGGGATCGGTTGTACAGAAAAGCGGAAAGACTGTTCACGCATGGGCTTTTAAATGCGGGGATGATAACCAGCCTCAGATTCAATGCAATACTTTTAAAATGGAATGGCCGCCGAAATCGGGAAAATTCAGTGAATTCCCCGAGGTAGATAAAGGAGAATTTTTCGACGAGGAGGAAGCAAAAGTGAAGATCAATTCCTCCCAGCTTTCTTTTATAGAAAGACTTAAAGAAATACTAAAAAAGAGAAACACATAATTTTAAAAGGAATTGGGAATATGAAATTTTCATTTTTGATTTTCATTTTCTTTGCCGGGGCTTCATTCCTGGGTATTAATCAGGATGAGCATCTCAATTTAAAGCCTGATACTGCATCAAAGTATACAATTGTTATTCACGGCGGTGCCGGAAATATAAGCAAGGATCTCCCTGAGAATGAAAAGCAGGAATATATAAATTCACTGACGGAAGCTTTAAATATCGGGAAGGAAATTCTTCAAAACGGCGGGTCTAGTCTGGATGCAGTTGAAAAAGTTGTCAGATATCTCGAGGATGATCCGCATTTTAATGCAGGCAAAGGAGCCGTTTTCAATTCTGCCGGAGTTCATGAATTGGATGCATCTATTATGAACGGAAAGGATCTTTCGAGCGGGGCTGTGACTCTCATAAGAACAGTAAAGAATCCGATCTCGCTGGCAAGACTGGTAATGGAGAATACCCCGTACGTGCTGCTTGGCGGCGAAGGCGCTGAAGAATTTGCAAAACAAATGAATGTCGAGATTGTTCCGAATAGTTATTTTGATACGCCTGAAAGAGTCGAACAATTCAAGAAACTTAAAGAGAAATCCGGAACAGTAGGATGTGTCGCCCTGGATTCATACGGAAATCTCGCGGCTGCAACATCCACAGGCGGATTGTCTAATAAGATGCCCGGAAGAATCGGTGATTCCCCCTTAATAAATGACGGTACGTATGCAGACAATAACACATGCGCAATATCCGGGACGGGCATCGGGGAATTATTTATAAAGAATACCGTGGCTTTTAATATTTCAGCTTTAATGAAATATAAAAATTATTCGCTTCAAGAGGCAGCAGATGAGATGATTAATAAAAGATTAAAACCCGGAGACGGCGGAATTATTGCGGTAGATAAAGAGGGAAATTACGTTATGACTTTTAATACCATAGGAATGTTCAGAGGAGCGGCAAATTCCGAAGGAGTTTTTGAAGTTAAGATATGGGAATAGTATCCAATCTAAATCTTTAAGGCAGATTTAAAAAATACTGAGCTTTATAAATCTTTTTATTTAAATATTGAGGAGTTAATATGTTAAGACCTGCTCAAACTGATTATAATCCTTATTATAAAGGATATATAGAATTAGTGACCGGAGATAATATTGTTCAATTTCTTGAAGATCAGAAGAACAATACGGAGAAATTATTAAGATCAATTTCAGAAAAAGATTCTCTATACTCGTACGATACCGGTAAATGGACAATCAAGCAGGTGGTCGGCCATGTGATTGATGTTGAGAAAATTATGGCCTACCGTGCATTGTGCATTGCCAGAAAAGAGAAGCAGCCCCTTCCGGGATTTGAACAAGAAGATTATGCCGTAACAGCGAATTTTAATTCAAGAAAATATTCTGAGCTTGTTAATGAATTAAAACTAGTAAGAGAGGCAAATCTTCCTATGATAAGAAGTTTCGATGAAGAGATGATTTCTCAAGCCGGAACAGTTGATAACAAAAGAGTCACCGTTCTTGCTCTTCTCTTTATTATTGCCGGACACCAGGAGCATCATTTAAAAATCATACGTGAAAGATATTTAAATAATATAATAACTATGTCAACAAAGTAAGCACTTTGCAGTCAATTGAATCAAAAGGGGAAAGAAATTATTGGGCGATATTCGTTTTATGAAATAACAAATTACAAAAAGACAAATA
>DATKLQ010000203.1:0-12108 GCA_035542335.1 Ignavibacteriaceae bacterium
AGATATAATGTATGACATACCGAAACCGACCGAATAAAACATATCGTTTGCTTTGCCTCTTGCCCAGCCGTCAAGATTATCTCCGGGATTTGAATGTAGTGTGCCCCCCAGGTTTAGAGTTAAATTCTTGGATACTAAAAACCGTATTCCTATTTCACCGTTATAGTTTATTTCATTTTTCTTATAATTTATCGACGGACTTATTGGATTGCCGTTTCCGTCTTTAGGATCGAAAAAGAGGTAGGAAGCCCCGGCAAAAATATAGGGAAGTATAAATTCATTCGCCGCAAAAGAATAAACACCGCCGCCGCCGACTAAAAATATTGTGGAGTTGAACTCCTGATATAACGATCTCCCTACACTATTTGTCCCTCCCTTACCTGTTATAGTTCCGGCTCCCGTTAAGAATCTTAATCCAAAGGCACTTCTTGTTTGTGAGGAAAAGTAATATTCATACATTCCCATTCCTGCAAAACCGAAGTTTTCCTTTTTAAAATCGGTATACGACCTGGTTAGCCTAAATTCTCCTGAAATTATATGTGCGTCTGAGTAAATATGAAATTTGTTAGAGGATTGAGGCAGACCCTGCACATTTAAAAATAAAAATGCAAAAACGATATAAATTGTTTTTATCATGACTTTTAATAATGATATTCTTAATATTCATTTCTGGTGTAAATTGCATTTTCTATGCCAAGGAGAATATTTTCTGTATTATATTAAGAATCCGCTAGACACCCGGATATGTTATCCTATGGTACTTTAATGAGCACTTATGGAAATATATTTATCGGCGTATTTCTTACTGAGCAGGAATCGGAGTTGTTTTTAAGTAAAAAGCATATAAACAGATGTAAATATTTCCTTCCGTGGAAAGCGATGATGTTTCTTTCCTGAATGTGTTTTACGAGACATAATTACAGGCTTTTCCTTTAATTTGTTGATTTTTTTTCAATGAACTTATAATTTCATCCGCCTTGTAAACCTTTAATCGAAAATCCGAAATAAGGAGAAAAAATAATGTCCGACAATCATTTAACTGGAGAAGTTTATTATCCCTCTAAGCACATTTTAAAGAGAGCTCATGCAAAATGCGAGGAATTATACCAGTTCGCTTCAAATAATCCGGAAGAATTTTGGGCTGATGAAGCGAAAAACTTAAAATGGTTTAAGAAATGGGACAAAGTTGTAGATGATTCGAATAAACCTTTCTATAAATGGTTTGTAGGAGGAAAAACTAATATTGCCTATAACTGCCTTGATGTACATATTCATACCTACAGGCGCAATAAGCTGGCTCTCATCTGGGAAGGAGAAAAGGGAGATTTTCAGTCATTTTCTTATTTTGCGTTGCGGCGCGAGGTAGTAAAGTGCGGAAATGTTTTAAAGAGCCTGGGAGTGAAAAAGGGAGACAGGGTAACTCTTTATATGGGAAGGATTCCTGAATTAGTAATCGGAATGTTAGCCTGTGCACGTATTGGAGCCGTTCATTCCGTAGTATACGGGGGATTTTCGGTAGAAGCTCTTTCCGAAAGAATCGAAGACAGCCAGTCAAAAGTATTGATGGTAGCAGACGGTTCGTATCAAAGAGGAAAGATCGTGCAGCTGAAAAAAATTGCCGATGAAGCGCTGCAAAGAGCTGCAACAGTGGAAAGCGTCCTGGTAGTGAAAAGAACCGGTGAAGATATCTACATGGAACCGGGAAGAGATATGTGGTACCACGAATTAATGAATATGCCCATTGCAAATTTTTCCTCGGAGCCGGAGCAAACCGATGCGGAAGATCCTTTATATCTCCTTTATACTTCCGGCACCACGGGAAAGCCGAAAGCTATACTTCATACACACGGGGGTTATATGGTAGGTACTTATGCAACATTGAAATATGTCTTTGATATTCATGAGGATGACAGGTATTGGTGCGCTGCAGATCCCGGCTGGGTTACAGGGCATAGCTATATTGTTTACGGACCGCTGTTAAACGGCGCTACTTCTTTTATGTATGAAGGCGCACCGACACATCCTTATCCAAATAGATGGTGGCAGATGATAGAAAAGTACGGTATTAATATTCTTTATACTGCCCCGACCGCGATAAGAGGTTTAATGAGGTACGGCGATGCCTGGCCGAACAGGCATGATCTTTCTTCATTAAGATTATTGGGAAGCGTCGGTGAGCCGATTAACCCTGAAGCATGGAGATGGTATCACAAAGTAATCGGGAAGGAGAAATGCCCGATAATGGATACATGGTGGCAGACGGAGACCGGAATGTTTATGATTACCCCAATGCCGTGCACACCTTTGAAACCAGGCTCAGGCACAATGCCGTTTCCAGGTATTAAAGCGGATGTGGTTAATGATTCCGGTCAACCTGTTTCTCCGAATGAAGAAGGTTATCTTGTAATTAAGTCCCCATGGCCTTCAATGCTGAGAAACATCTGGAATGATCCGGATAGGTACAAGAATCAATATTGGAGCAAATTCCCGGGAATGTATTTGACCGGTGATTCTGCTAAAAAAGATGAAGACGGATACTTCTGGATTATCGGAAGGGTAGATGATGTAATAAAAGTTTCCGGGTATAGGCTTGGAACTGCCGAAATAGAAAGCGCTTTGGTCAGCCACCCGTCAGTTGCAGAAGCTGCGGCAATCGGCCTTCCGCATGAAGTGAAGGGGAATGCAATTCATGTTTATGTGATACTTAAAAACGGTGTATCTAAAAGTGATAAACTTATAGAAGAGCTTCGGCAGCACGTCGGGCATGAAGTTGGACCGATTGCCAAGCCGGAGCATATAGAAATTGTCGATTCGCTTCCTAAAACAAGAAGCGGGAAAATAATGAGGCGTGTTCTTAAAGCAAAGGCTTTAGGCGTCGATCCGGGTAATCTGGTAACCCTGGAAGAGTAAGGTTCTTGAACTTGAACTTGAGCCTGTTCATGTCCAAGTATTGATTCTATTTGGCTTGATAAATAATTTCACCGCCGAGGATAGTCATTACTACTTTTGCATCCTTTATTTTCACGGGATCGATTGTAAGAATATCCCCATCAAGAACTACAAAATCCGCAAGCTTACCCGGTTCAATGCTTCCTTTTATATTTTCTTCAAATGAAGCATAGGCATTATTGATTGTATAGCATTTAATGGCTTCTTCAACAGTAATTTTTTGTCCAGGAATCCATCCGTCGGGGTTTTTACCGTCAAGTGTCCTTCTTGTTACCGCAGCATATATTCCCATTATTGGATTTACAGGGGCAACCGGCCAATCGCTCCCGAACGAGAGCTTGACACCCGCATCAAGAAAAGATTTGTAAGCATAGGAGTATTTAAGCCTCTCTTTTCCTATTCTTTTTTCCGCCCAGGCTCCGTCATCAATAGCATGGTAAGGCTGACAGGAGGCAATAACTTTATTCTCAGCAAACCTAGTAATATCGCCTGGTCTTACATGCTGTGCATGTTCAATTCTGAAACGTCTATCACGGAGAAGGTTTTCTTTCCTGACTTTTTCATAAATATCAAGAACAGTTGCATTTGCTTTATCCCCGATTGCATGGGTACAGACTTGAAGCCCGTTTTTATCGGCATCCAATGCCCATTGCTCAAGCTTGCCGTTCAGGATTATATCGTTTGGGAGCCCTGTATTTGTTGAATCCTGCTCATAGGGTTGAAAAAACCAGGCCGTGCTTGAACCGAGGGAGCCGTCCGCATATGCTTTCAAACCTCCCATTTTTATCATAGAATCTTTTCTACCTGGCCGCAGAGAATCAATTACGAATTCGTAATCCGCAATAGGAAGAATTGAATAAATTCTGCAGGTTAATTTCCCCTCCTTCTCAAGCTGATTATATACTTCTAAATGTTCTTTATAAGAAATATCGTGAACACCTGTAACTCCGAACCGTTTTGCCGTTTGAAGCGCTTCTAGAGCTGCCTCATAATAGTCATTAAAGTACGGCGGAGGTATCACTCTATAAATCAGAGGCATCGCATTATCTTTTATAATACCTGTCGGCTCTCCTGTCTTCGGATCCTTAATTATTAAGCCTCCTTGGGGATCAGGAGTATTCTTATCAATTCCTGCCAGCTTCAGCGCATAAGAATTTGCGAGTCCCATATGGCCGTCCACTCTTTCCAGAAAAACTGGTATATCGGGTGTGATGTCATCAATCAACGATTTATCCGGCAGTTTTTTTTCGTTCCATTGCTCATGATCCCAGCGGCCTCCGGTTATCCATTTACCTCTCTTCCTCGAAACATATTCGGCAAGCACCTGTCTAAATTCAGTTTTGCTTTTTACGTTATGTAAATTAATTCCGAGCAGATAAAATCCTGCTTCCATTAAATGAACATGTGCATCTATGAATCCGGGCAGCATAAGCTTTCCGTTCAAATTAGTTATCTCTGCGGATCCATCAAGAAATTTTTTTGCCTCTTCATTGGAACCGACAAAAATAATTTTATCATTTTCTATGATTACTGATTCTGCAAGAGGCTGTTTTTCATTAACAGTGTAGATTTTTCCGTTTATAAAAGCTTTTATCTTATTTGAAGGAAGAGGCATATTTATAAAGATTGATGTTATTAAGAAAATGAAAATTGTTTTAAGCATATAATGTTAATATTATTTGGAGATTAAGAACATCAGATCAAAACATTTCAACTAAAATTACATTTCTTCTCACAAAAAAGCCAAGTGAGGGATGGCAAACCGCATGGAATTAAATTAAAAAATATTTAAGTTTTGCTTCAATAAAAAAACATTTATTTCTGTTTATGAACCTCGATGCCCTGATCTTTGCCGCTCATCCGGATGATGCAGAACTTACCATGGCCGGAACCATTGCCAAGTTGTCCTGCAGTAATTATAAAGTCGGTATAGTTGATTTTACTAGGGGAGAATTGGGAACCCGGGGAACGGCTGAGACGCGTGAAAAGGAAGCTTGTCAGGCGGCCGTAATCCTTAAGCTCGCAATAAGGGAAAATCTCCTGATCCCGGACGGCAGCATTCAGCGGAATAAAGAAAACCTGATGAAAGTTGTAACGGCAATCAGAAGGTATAAACCTAAAATAATTTTTGCCCCGTATTTTAACGACCGGCACCCGGATCATATTGATGCAAGCAAGCTTGTAAAAGAAGCGATGTTTGTTTCCGGGCTGGCAAAGGTTCAAACCTTTGATAAAGAAGTAGCTCAGGAAGCCTACCGCCCTAAAAAGCTTTTTTACTTTATGCAGACCTACGGCTTTGAACCGACTTTCATCGTGGACGTAAGCGATTATTTTGAGTTAAAGATGAAAGCAGTACGGGCCTTCGAATCCCAATTCTATGACCCTAATAGCAAAGAACCGGAAACATTCATCAGCCAGCCTGAGTTTCTGTCTTTTATTGAAGCACGGGCAAAAGTGTACGGATTCCGGATCGGAAAAAAATTCGGCGAACCTTTCTACTGCGAGGAAAATATTGAGCTGGATCTTTCCAATCTTTTAAAATAATGCATTCCTTCCTGGCAGACAAATTGTGATGAATTTTCATCAAAAACAGTAAGTTTTGAGTAACTTTATTAAATATTTTCTTTAGCCATGATAAATGGGGAAATTAATTAGAGGTAAAAATGAAAAAAAATTTTATAGCTGCACTAATCTTATTTGCCTGCTGCGGATCTTTAACTGCCCAGCAGGAAGAAATTCCGACCGTAAATACTCCTATCATAACCGAAGATGTTTTGCCGGCTGGATGGTACAAGGACGGTAATAATCCGCAGGATTATACGGTTGGCCTAGATTATATCGAAAGCTTTTCCGGGAAAGCATCGGCATTTATAAAAGCCAATCCGGGTTTAGTGAGCGGATTCGCCGAATTAAAACAGGAATTGAATGCCGATAATTACAGGGGAGACAGAGTACGTTTATCCGGTTATCTGAAAGTTGAAATGGTTACCGGCTGGGCCGGAATGTGGATGAGGGTTCAGGACCGGAACGGTGATGATCTATGCATGGATAATATGGAAAACAGGCCTGTCAAAGGAAGCTCCGATTGGATAAAATACAGTATAGTCCTTGATGTGCCTGCCTACGGCGAAAAAATTTCTTTCGGGCTGCTGCTGAAGGGGAAAGGACAGGTTTGGATGGACAATCTTTTGCTGGAAAGAGTTGCCGAAGATGTTCCGGTTACCAATCAACTCAACAATGAAAAATCAGAAGAAAAAATAATTCCCCAGAATATGGATTTTGAAAAACAATAAAAAAGCATCCCGATATTTATCGGGATGCTGGAATTGGAGGAATTAGATTATAATCTAATGATACTATCAATATTTGGTAGTATCTGACTGTGTTCCTTGGTTGTTCATATCATTATTATTCTGATTGCCTTTTTCCTGGGAAGGTCCAAGCTTCTCTTTTACTTCATTCCACCAATCGGATTTGACTGATTCAAAGCTTGCTTTCTGGTTATCATCAAGCAGGCTTGCTATTTTATCATTTGCACTTGTTTCCGCATCTTTGGAAGTTCCCTCAGTAGTTGAAGCAGAAGAGCTTTGATATTCATTTAATATGTCCTGTACCTGTTTAGTCTGCTCCTGGGTAAGATTTATTCTTGCCTGCAGATCGGTAGCCAGTTCTTTCTGCGGGTTTTGGCTTTGTGCCTGCCCCTGCATATTGTCATAAGTTTTGCCGCTTTGAGTCTGGCCCTGGGTTCCCTGGGAAGAAGAAGTATCTTGAGCCGCAAGTGAACCGGCTAAAAAGAAAGTTAATGCCACAATGCACATCAATGATTTTACCTTACTCATAACATCACCTTTTTATTTATGTTTAACACAACTTAATTATACGTGTCGCTATATTATCCAATAACCTCCAATTAGATTGGCAAAGATATAAATGTAAATTTTTAATTCAAGTGATTGTAATTGTACTGTGAGTTAGGTTAAAGTCCTTTTTTTTGCTATAAGGATATTTTAAAGATAAAAATAATTTGTTTACTATTTAGCTGCCGAATCTTGAACATACAATGTTAAGGGTTTCTGTTGTTGCTGAGACAGGTTGTTTAAAATCCTTGAAGAATTGCACCGTTCAAGTTCCCCAGGAGATCTAATCAGATTTTTTAATCATTTTTCTCCTTTTAATTTATTTATAGTTTGTGGGGACATTTTATATTTCATTAGAATTTATACTGAAAAATATAAAGTATGATAATTAAAGAGGATCTTAATACATTTTCCGTTCTGATCATTGAGGACAATTCCTCCGATATTCAAACCTTCAAAGAATATTTTAAAAATTTATCCGGAACGAGTTATGATATTGTTGACTGCTCGACCTTGGTGCAGGGATTAAATCTATTAAAGGAGCACAATTTTGATGCTGTTTTACTTGATCTCACTCTTCCCGACAGCACAGGCGTGAATGCGCTGAAGGCAATTAGAGATGCAGGAGTCGATCTGCCGATCATTGTCCTTACAACCGAAAACAACCATGAATCTGGACTTGAGCTTATCAAAGAAGGTGCACAGGATTATTTATTTAAAGAGCAGCTCCCGAGCGGTCAACTGGAAAAATCCCTTAAATACGCTTTTGAAAGAAAGCACCTTCAGTTTGAATTAAACAGATCCCTGAGATTATACGAAGAAACATTTGAGCAGGCTGCTGTGGGTTTTTCTAATCTTTCTTTTGACGGGAAATATATTAAGATAAATAAAAAATTTGCCGAGATCCTCGGCTATACGAAAGAAGAGCTCATTAAAAAAGAAATTGAAGAAATAACTCATCCGGATGATCTTGAGGAGGATTTAAGAAATCTTGAACTCCTGATAAAAGGGCAAATAGACAGCTATATAATAGAGAAGCGATATATCAGGAAAGACGGTTCAATTATATGGGTAAGCCTGAGCAGGACCGGAATCAAGCTTAACCGAAATGAATATGAATATATGTTTACTACTATTGAGGATATAACAGAGAGAAAAAAGCTTGAAGAAGGGTTAAAATCATTAATTAAAGAAAAGGAACTGCTTATAAAGGAATCACATCATCGAATAAAAAACAATCTCCAGCTCATCTCTAGTCTGCTGAATATTTCATTAATGAATTTAAAGGAAAATAACGTTAAAGATCTCCTGCTCGACAGCCAGAACAGGATCAGGTCCATTTCCAATCTTCATGAGTATTTGTATAAATCTTCTGATCTGAATACCGTAAATATTCAGCTTTATTTGAATAATTTCCTCGATCATTTGAGAGCAAGTTTTTTCACCGATGAGCGTAATATAAAATTAATAAAAAATATTAATGAGTTTACAATAAAAACTGATCTCGCGGTATCAATAGGGCTGATTACAAATGAATTAATTACCAATGCAATCAAATATGCCTTTAAAAATAATAGGGGAGGAATGGTAGTAATCGAGGCAAAACAGGTCGATGATTTTGTACTGCTTATTATCCGTGATAATGGAATCGGCCTGGATGAAGATATAAAAATAAAGGAAGCCGAGTCGCTCGGATTCCAGATAGTTCATTCTTTGGTGCTGCAGCATTACGGGACATTGGATTATAGTATCAATAATGGGACTGAATTTTATATTAAGCTGAAAATTCATTGAGTAATTACTCTTCTGACGCGCTTGAACTGTTTTGCCTGTTTAAGCTCTCCATAATATTTTCCTTATCCTTTAAGAAAAATTTTTCCAGCTTTATTAGCCGGCTGCATTTGGTACAAAATCTTTAGCTCCATACTTTAATATTAATTTTACAATGCTCTTGTACCTGGAAATTTTTTCCGAATTAAGTACCATCATTAATACCAATTAAATTTCTAGACATGAATTAAAAAGAAAAAGGAATAAATTCACTTAAATCCGCTCATTCGTTTGTGAATTTATTCCTTAATCAGGTTTAGCGGGAGGTTTATTCCTCTTCGTCTTTTGAACTGCTTACTGCTTCAGCATTGACCTGATTTATAGCCAAGTCGTTCAGCTTTTCATTTGCAGCAGACTCCTCTTCAAGAGTTTCCTGCAGCAGATCGGCTGCATTTTTGAAATTCAGCTGCTGTGCATATGTTCTGACGGTTCCATATGAAGCCATTTCGTAATGCTCTACTTTTTGAGCTGCGGCAATTAATGCGGCATCAAGTGTTTCCGATTTATCAAACTCCTGCATCATAGTTTTCCCTTCCTGGATTATCCCTTCCATGGCTTCGCATTTTTTCCCCTTCGGGGCCATATCCAGCTCTTTGAAAACTTTTTCGAGTCTTGAGATCTGGTTTTCGGTTTCCTTCAGGTGACTTTCAAAAGCTTCACGAAGCTGATCGGACGATGCTTTCTTTGCCATCTGCGGAAGAGCTTTTGTAATCTGCTTTTCGGCATGATAAAGGTCTTTCAACTCCTCAACGAATAGATCTTTTAAGGTTCCCATAGGTATCTCCTTTGTTAGTGTAATAAATCTGTCTTTATTTAAACACAATAAACGTAAAAAGATATCCTTTCTATTATTGTGATTATTCTGAAAATAAAGAGACGGAATCTTTTTACTGTGATATATACAACCGAAAGGAGCCTTAGCATGAAAATATTTTTCCACGTCAACGCAACTCTAAAAATTTATTATAGCAATTAATTACTTATATGCTTGTGTTATAATTTTTGCAGATAAAAATTAAATCAGGCAGGGTGACACAAAAATTTTGAAAAAATAATCGCTGCCCCTCACTATTTTTTCAACTAAGTTTCTTTATATTTACTTAAACTACTTACCTTCCCCTGGACTGGGATCATTTAAATGTTTCTCGGATGTCTATAGAATTTAAAGATAAAAATTACTGGGCCGTGATTCTCGGCGGTTCTGCAGGCTTGGGACTAGCCTCTGCTAAGAAGCTGGCTATGCACGGGATGAACATATGCATTGTTCACCGGGACCGTAAATTGGATCTTCCAATAGTTGAGCAAAATTTTAATGAAATTAAATCCAATGGCGTTGATTTCTTGTCTTTCAACTTGGACGCGTTAAAACCTGAAACTCGGGACGAAGTTATTTCAAAGCTGAAGGAGCATTGGAAAGAGAAAAGCAGTGTCAGGGTTTTAATCCATAGCATAGCCAAAGGAAATTTAAAGCCAATGATCAGCGAAAATGTCGCTGCTCTGAATAATGATGACTTTCATTTAACATCGGAAGCAATGGCATTCAGCTTATATGATTGGACTAAAAATCTGTATATCTGCAAGTTATTTTCGCCCGATGCCAGGGTAATCAGTTTTACAAGTGAAGGGAATTTAAAAGCTTGGAAGAATTATGCCGCAGTATCTGCTGCAAAGGGAGCATTGGAAGCTATAACAAGAAATATCGCTTTGGAATTTGCTCCGTATGGAATCAGGGCGAATTGTATCCAGGCCGGGGCTACCGATACAAATTCTTTCAGGATGATCCCCGGGCATAAAGAGCTGGCCGAATACGCAAAAATAAGGAATCCCTACAAGCGGCTTACAAAACCGGAAGATGTTGCCGATGCAGTATACCTCTTGAGCCTCGATGAAGCGTCCTGGATTAACGGTGCGGTGATCCCTGTTAACGGCGGAGAGCATCTTTCATAATTATATGTCACCAAAAGAAATAATTCCATTACTACCTTATGACGATCCGTTTTTATTTGTTGATTCGCTTTTTGAAATAAATGAAAACGGTGCGGAAGGGAAACACACTTTTCATAAAGAGGACTTTTTTTACAACGGGCACTTTAAAGATAATCCTGTTACACCCGGCGTAATTTTGATTGAAACCATGGCCCAAATAGGGCTAGTTTGCCTGGGCATTTATCTTTTTAAAGATAGAATTGCTGCTAAAGAATATCCGAAAATAGCCCTGGTTTCATCCCAGGTGGATTTCTTTCTGCCGGTTTACCCGGGAGAAACAGTTATTGTTACTTCGCGGAAAATTTATTTCAGGTTCGGAAAATTAAAATGCAATGTTGAAATGAAAAATGAAATGGGAGAAATTGTGTGTAAAGGTATTCTTTCCGGCATGATAACAAATAAACTGTCCGGATGAGCAACCGGGTAGTCATAACTGGATTGGGGGTAGTTGCGCCAAACGGGGTCGGTATCCCGCATTTCCTCGATTCGATAATATGCGGCAGATCAGGAATCAAATTTATTAAGCAGCTGGAAGAACTTAATTTTTCATGCTGTATAGGGGGAATTCCTGAAGTACCGGAGGAATTGAAAGAAAAATATTTTACACAGCTGCAGCTTAGGAACTTCAACAGTTCCGGTATTCTATACGGCTGTATTGCCGGGATTGACGCCTGGGTTGATGCAGGGCTTGAACTTAATAATTCTAATGAACCGGATTACGGTAGCGGATTAGTATTCGGCGCCGGCACTTCGGGCGTAGATAAAATGCGCCAGTCATTCTATATGATTGATGATAAACAGGTCCGGAGGCTTGGAAGCAATGCGGTTCAGCAGACAATGAACAGCGGTGTTTCAGCCTACCTTAGCGGGATGCTGGGGCTCGGGAACCAGGTAACTACAAATTCATCGGCCTGCAGCACCGGAACGGAAGCCGTATTGATGGGGTATGAAAGAATAAAAGCCGGTAAAGCGGTGAGAATGCTAACCGGCAGCACCAACGACAGCGGCCCTTATGTCTGGGCCGGATTTGATGCAATGAAAGTAATTACCTTCAGGTTCAATGATTCGCCTGAAAGGGGTTCCAGACCGATGAGCCGTACTGCATCCGGATTTGTTCCGGGCAGCGGGGCCGGCGCTCTTCTGCTTGAGTCGCTTGACGGCGCACTGGAACGAGGCGCAAAGATTTATGCGGAAATACTGGGTGGTGCGGTAAATGCCGGCGGGCAGAGGAACGGCGGCACAATGACTGCTCAAAATCCTCTTGCAGTACAGCGCTGCATTATTGAGGCAATCCATAGCTCGGGAATTAATCCCCGCGACATTGATGCAATCGATGGGCACTTGACTGCAACCTCTAAAGATTCGCACGAGATTGAAAGCTGGGCATGTGCCATGAAAAGAAAAGGTAAAGATTTTCCGTGGATTAACTCTTTAAAGTCGATGACAGGTCATTGTTTAAGCGCCTCGGGTGCAATAGAATGTACGG
>DATKLQ010000204.1:0-3380 GCA_035542335.1 Ignavibacteriaceae bacterium
TATTACTTTCTTTACAATTAAATAAAGTAAGCAAATCGAATAATATTTTCTATTTATTGACAAACAGATGGCAGCAATGGGTGGTAAATAAAAAAGGAAGCTTTTTTTATTATCTGGATGTAGATGATGAATGGAGCATGATAATTTATGATGAATCAAATAGAAAAAAAATTGAAGAGAATATAAGATGCTTTATTAACAAAGTTGATCTTGTAACTACTGTTACAATAGAGCTGCAGAAAAAGTATTCTTCCGGCGATAAGGTTTTCTTTCTTCCAAATGCTGTAGACGTAAGCCATTATGTTCCACATTTTGAGGAATCTACCCACAGGATAAAAGAAAAAACTATAAAAGAATTATCAATTGATGTTAAGTATTTGGAAGGTGTAAAAAATGATCCGAGAATTTATTCAACCAATCTGGATAAAATGAAGGAATGTAAAGCACCAATAGCAGGGGCAATCAGCGGCCTTTCGGGTAATTGGTCGGACTTTGATTTCATGTCAAAAGTCGAACAGATGCTTCCGCAATACTTTACAATGGTTTCTTCCGGCAATATTCATCCACCTACACATCCGGACTTTTTTGAAGAACATAGACATTATCTTGAGAAGCATCGGATAATATATTTAGGATTTTTAGATTATTCAGTCTTGCCGGATTTTCTAAAATTCCTAAATGTTGGAATAGTAATGCATAGGATGGATGCATTCAATAAGCATTCCGCACCGAATAAAATTTGGGCTTATCTTGCAATGGGATTACCCGTAGTCAGTACCGACTTTCTGAATGATTATGATAAAGAGATTTACGAAGGTTTTGTAAGGTTCGCTAAAACTCCTGAAAAGTATGTTGAATATATAATTGAAGAATATCAATCGGATAATTTAGAAAAAAAGAAAAAAAGAAGAGAACTTGCTGTCAAATATTCAACTGCCAATAGGGCTGAGAAATTATATAAATTAATTATGGAAAAAAAATTAAATAATTCAGTCTAAAAAAATAATTTATGATCATCTTTTTATGCTAATTCTTGTTGCAGATTGTCCGCAAAATGATTCTTATATAACTTCGCTAATTAAAGCTTATGTGGAAGCTGGACATACTGTAATTTGTGACCACAATAATTTCTTCTGTTCTAACATTACTCCCGATATAGTGCATATTCATTGGCCTGAAAGACTGTATCAATGGTATCCTCTTTCAGAAAAAACCGACGAAGCTAAGATTGAAATACTTAATGAAAGAATGAAAAGTTATAAGAATAATGGTGCAATCATTGTCTTTACTATTCATGATTTAGTTTTACACTATTCAACGGAACGTCAGTTAGATGAAAAAATTTTTAATATTGTAATTAAACATTCAGATATAATTTCACATCATTGTATTAATTCAGTTAAACTATTTAAAAGTCTATATCCATTAGCGGAATCTAAGAAGAATATTGTTAATCATTTAAATGATTATTCTATTAATTATAAATATATCTCAAAAGAAAAAGCCAGATCCGAACTAAATATTCCTCTTGAGAAATTTGTGATCTTAAATTTTGGAAGTCAACAACCTTATAAGGGAGGGAAATTTATTGAAACTGTATTTAATAAACTGCCTATTAAATCAAAATTCCTTCTTATTGCCGGTAACTACTATTATAGAGGTTTTCCTTTATGGAAAAAATATATATTAGAAATCAAAAATAATTTACGTGAGAAAAAAGTTTACAGAGACAGAAAATATATTTATAGAACTGTGAATGAAGACGAAATAGCTTTAATATTTCATGCTTCGGATATGGTTTTTTCTGGTCATAAAGCGGGTCTTAATACCGGTCTTATACCTTTTGCGGCAACTTATGCAAAACCGATTGTCTATCCGGAGATAGGTTGTTTTTCAGCTTCCGCTAAGGATTGGGTATCAATTGGCTATGAACCCGGAAATATTAAACAGGCTTCAGAAGCACTTATGGAATTATATAACAATCTGGTAAAAGACAAAATAACCTTAGATAATTCAATCTGGATGCAGAAAAATTCATGGAATACACATGTGGAATTAATACTTCAAACAGTTAATAAATTTAAAAATTAATTTGCGCTCATCTTTTTATGTTAATTTTAGTTGCAGAAAACCCCCAGAGTAATTCATATACGTCATCATTATTAAATGCCTATCAAAGCATTGGCCACACCGTAGTATGTGATCCGCACAATTTTTTCTATTCAAATCTCATCCCGGAAATATTGCATATTCATTGGCCGGAGAGATTATATCATTGGTATCCGCTGTCCGAAAAACCGGATAATCTTAAAATTGATTTGTTGCGCGAAAAATTATGCCACTATAAAAATAAAGGTACCGTTATTGTTTTTACAGTTCACGATCTGATTCTGCATTTTTCAACAAATCGAAAGCTGGATGAAAAAATTTTCAACCTTATTATAGAGCATTCAGATATAATATCTCATCATTGTTCAAAATCTTTGGAAATGTTTTCAAAATTATATCCAATTGCATTGTCGAAGGTTAACATAATTGATCATCATGGTGATTATCTTATTGATTATAAATATATAACAAAGAAAGAAGCCAGGTCAAAGCTTAATATTTCGGATGAGAAATTCGTAATATTGAATTTCGGTAGTCAGCAGTCATATAAAGGACGGGAATTTATTGATAAAGTATTTAACTCATGTGCAATTAATTCAAAATACCTTATAACTGCCGGAAATTATTATTATCGCGGATTATCGCTGATTAAAAAATTTGTTATGGAAATTAGAAATAATATGAAGGAAAAAAACAATTTCAGGAATAAAAAGTATATTTACAGGAGTATAGATAATAATGAAATTCCCGTTTTATTTAATGCATCGGATATTGTTTTGTTAGGTCATAAGGCCGGGCTCGTTTCAGGAATAATTCCTATGGCTGCAACTTTTTCAAAACCTGTTATTTATCCTGACATTGGATGTTTTAAAGAACAAATGAAAGACTGGATCGGTTCGGCATATGAAGCGGGTAATTTAAAACAAGCATGCGATTCGCTAAATGATATATATAAAAAAATGAAGGATGATAAACTGTTTTTAGATAATTCAATCTGGATGCAGAAAAATTCATGGAATAAACATGTAGAATTAATACTGCAAACAGTAAATAAATTTAAAAATTAATTTTCCCGACGATTACAAAGAGACTGGGAAATAAATATAATAATAATGATAAGATATTCTATTTACCTAATGCAGTTGGTGTCACTCGGCTAAACGACCAAAATTATTGAACAGGCAATAGGTACTAAAGTATGGACGAAAAAAATTATTGTGTATTGTTAACAGCTTGTATTAATCCTTTTGGGGCGCCGTTTTTAAAGAGAA
>DATKLQ010000205.1:0-5105 GCA_035542335.1 Ignavibacteriaceae bacterium
GAAGAACAGTTTTATGATAGGGATAGCTTCTTAGTTTCGTCTTTCAATGCTGTGCCCAGGTAAGAGTCCTTCGGACAATTCCTCTAAAATTGCCATTGAAAAGACAGACCCAAAAATATGGATGCCAAGATCCAAAGAATCTAAAAACAGTTTTTAACCATGATGGAATAACAATCGTTTGATCGTAGGCGCCCCCTTTCCCTAGAAAGGCAGCCCATGCGCCATTGAGACATGCGTCGAAGCTAATTTCATTACCTTTATCTGACTGATTCTTGGCGGCCCCGATTACCATCCCGATGTAATGGCAAAGTGCAAATATCCTTTTTAGTCCTTGCAGATTGTCTCTCCATAGGAAGTAATGATTGCGAGTCTTCAAAAATACCTGGAATGGAGATTGTTTCCCGGAAGATCTTGAATCCTTGTGTAAGATACGGGCATCAAGCCGGACTTTTGTTTGAAAATGTTTTCTCAACGCCCGCAATGAGTAATCGATGTCCTCCCAATAAGCAAAATACCTTTCAGAAAGATAGCCTATGGATTCGATCACATTTCTTTTTATGAACAGGGCAGTGCCCCAGAGAACAAGATAACGCTGCACCCAATTGTTATCAAGTTCATTTGGCTCTTCTATATTGGCTATAACGTTTTTCGCAAAATCTGCGTAGGCTCCCATGAATTGAATCTTATCAGGATTGTCATAATAGTATATCACTGGACTTACAAGCCCAATTGTCGGAAACCGTTCCGCCTCATCTACTAGTTTCGCGAGTGTGTCTAAGTCGACAACCGCATCGTTATTTAAAAGCCAAACATAGTCGGCACCGTTTCCCATCGCATATTGAATGCCTATATTGTTTCCACCCGTGTATCCCAGATTCTCTTTATTCTCCAAAATGGTTGTTAGCGGATAATTTCTTCGAATAGTCGCAACTGAATCATCTGAAGAACCATTGTCAACGACGACAACTTCAAAGTCCTCGTAATTCAATTTGGATACGGACTCCAGGCATTCGAGCGTGTCTTGAAGCCTATTCCAATTGAGGATGATAATAAAAACTTTCGGACAGCTCATTAATAATCGCTAAAAGTAAAATTTCATGTACTCAAACTTCATAACTTGTCATACTAGATTGAAAACAAGACAGAGCACATGGAATCTATCTATTTCTTGATGTTTAATCGGTTGGAGATAAAGTTTTGTAACTTCCATCGATATTTGCCGAAGCGCACTGAACCAGGGATTTTCTTAACAATTCTACATGCAGGAAAAAGAGCCGTTATTTTACTCATCTGATCTAACAGGCTCAGATCAGGATTAGAATGATTCTTAGCGGCCTGTCGCGCTATTTTCCATGAATCTTCAACCTTTCCCGCAAATAATTGATTGAGATTAATAGGTGGCTGACACTGTGAGGCATAGAAACGTAATTGGGCATAAAGGGGATGAAATAGAAATTCATGGAGACAGACTAGTTTATCAATATACATCCGAAAGTGCCTTGATTGCTCATCTACGAAGGTTGCCCCCTTGCGATGCCTTCGAAAATGGACAAGTATCTCTGGAATATAAATGAGGCCTGTATTCGTGCTCACTCTTATCCAGTATTCGAAGTCGCATAGACTTATCAAGTTGAAGTTAAAAAACCCAAATCGCTCAAAAACGTTACGGCGTATCAAGATGGCGGTTGGTTCGCCAATGAAATTTCCCCCCAAATTATTAAGAACCGCTGCGCATATTTTTTCTGAGGGAATAACCATCTCTCCTGGAAGTATTTTATCCATATCATATCTTTTTATATATTGGATAAAAGTTTCATTCAAATCTTCTGAATCGTCCTCAAAAATGATATTCCTTTTGCAAGCTACGATTGATGTGTCCTGGCCGCAAACTGCGAGCATTTTTTCAATACAATTCGGCTCAAGTAAATCATCTTGAAAAAGGTATTTGATCCACTCCCCCCGAGCCAGAAGTACGCACTGGTTCCAGTTCCTAACCAGTCCGAGGTTTTGCCTGTTCTGTACAACCTTGATCCTTGGGTCGCGTGCCGAGTAATCCTGCGCGATCTGAAAACTGTTGTCAGTAGATTGATCGTCAACTATAAGTACTTCAAAATCCGGGAATGTCTGAGCGAGGGCGCTATCAAGACAAGTCTCAAGATAAGAGGCACCATTGTAAGTTGGGATGCAAATAGAAACAAGAGGCATTGGTTTTTAACTTCTGTGCTGGGATAAAAAGACTATCTTCTTAAAAGGGTGAAAATTTTTTTTTAATACTTCTCTGAAGCATACTTTTTTGTTATCCATTTTATACCCTATGCTCTTTTTGGGAAATATGACTCTACTTTATATTCTTTAATGTTTCTTTTAAGTATGTTTGGCTCCGCGCAGTTAATGACTTCATAATTTTTAAAAACATCAAATCAATGATATAAAATAATTTATAACTTCTACCTTTCTTAACAATTTCTCGAAGACAATCCCTACCTTCAAACCAAAAATAATCTCTCGTTATATTAACACTATGCCTGCCTTTACTTATGTGATTTGCAATATGAAATAATTCTTTCATTAACAGCGTTGTCTTAACCATATGATCGTAATTTTCTAATATATCTGAATATATTTGCTCAGATTTCATCTTATTCCCTTGGTGTATATATGCTTTTATTAATGCAATTTTTCCACCGTCTAATTGATAATAGGGTATCATTATGGATTCTAAAAAGAAAATATCAAGCAACTTCTCATTTGTCCTATTATCGTCATGCCATCTGTACTCTCCCGTCATCTCATTTATTTGATAAAACCTATACTCATTCGCCAATCTCATCCACATGTCCCAATCTTCTAATACTATCAAATCCTCACTAAATAAGCCCACTTTCTCGATACATGTCTTCTTGTGCAGTATGTTTAGAGTAGATATATAATTCCATTTAAACAACATATCTTTTGTGAATGTAACAGGTCTGCCGTTGTTTAGTTTTCTCGATAGTTCAATAAATTTGAAATTTTGTCGTTCTCCGTAACACCACCAGGCGTTGGAATAAACTACGGCACAATGACCATTCTTATCAATACAATTAATCAATGTTTCCAAATGATTGGGGTAATAGATATCATCATCGTCGAGATAAGCTATGTATTCACCCTTTGCTCTTAAAATTCCTTCATTTAAGGCGCCTGATGGTCCTTTATTTTTGTGTAATTTGAAATATCTGATTTTTGCTGAATTGAATGAATCGACAATTTCCTTTATTTCATCATCACCGCCGTCATTTATTATCAGCAATTCAAAATCTTTAAACGTCTGTGATAACACACTCTCAATAGCTTCTTTAATGTATTCGTGTCTTTTGTAGGTACGCATAATTACCGATACCTTGCATTGAGTTTCTAATAGTTTTAAAGGTACTTTCTCTATCTTTGTTCCTTTTATATCCCGAACTATTTCGAAAATATCTTGTTGGTTGGGGTTTATTCTCAACGACTCAGCAAGGCACATAAACGACATTCTTAAATTTGATTTATTCAAATATATTCTGCCAATTTTATTTAGATGTCCCCAGTTTTGCTTTTCGTGTAACCATTTGGCCTTTAGATATATCAACCGCTCGTTCTCATCACATTTTTTTTCTTCATTTGTTTCTGTTATTTTTTCGTAAGCTTCCACAAAGGCTGAGACTAATGTTTTATTCAGCGGGTTTGACATGCACATCTTTTTTAGGTACTCATAACTCACGATTAATTATTCCTGTGTTAAATTGTAATAGATTTTCAGCTTATAAAAAGAGGAAACTTATTTTCAGTCTTGATACTTCACCTTGCTTATGATGTTCGGATTGATGTGTGTTTACAAGGTTTCGCGATGAGGTCGTCCGTGCTTCAACAACTCAGGAATTGTCACAAATTGAATGTTGCCATTTATTCTTTCTAAAAATTCTCTCAGGGCAAAAAGCATAACTCCTCGGTCAATTACTGCATCTTGAATTTGTTTGGGGCCCTTTACAGGTTTTCCTTCGTCGAATAATCGATCATGCAAAAGAATAATACTACCCGGTTTAATGTTCTTAACAAATTTATCCGTTATTGATTCTGAATTTGGCTCATACCAGTCTTGTGAATCAAGGCTCCAGCCAATCACCTTATACCCCCGTAGTATAATTTCGATGTTTGACATTTTATTATTCAAACCATATGGTGGTCGAAATAGCAGTGACCCATATGGTGAGATAGCTTGTTGGCATTTTCGTAGCTGTTCTCGCCGTTCCACGGATGAGATATAAGGAAATGCAAAGTGATTCCAGGAATGATTTCCAATTATGTGACCATCTCTTGCGACTCGCTCAACAATATATGGGTGTTTGCACGCAGCCTCTCCAACCATAAAGAAGGTCGCACGCGCATCATATTTACCCAGAATATCAATTACCTTAGGGGTATAGATTGGATCCGGTCCATCATCAAAAGTTAAAGAAGCAACAGGATCGTTTGTAATTACACGGGTAATGACTCCTGTTAAATTACGTGTAACAACGTTTAATAATGGTTTAAGAATTTTTACGGTTTGGTAAAACATTAAGGGACTTTATGGGGTAAACTTCTTTGAAGCAACGCGGAACAATCCTTTATCTAAATTTGCTTTCGTAATTCGGTGAGTTCTTGATTGGCTAAGCGGACAGCTTCAACCCGGTACCCGAGACCTCGCATTTTTTCCACAACATTGCGATAACGCTGCTCCTTCTTAGAAAAAATGAGAGAAGCAATCACTTTTAGACCATACCAAAGTATTGAACCATGACGATAAATACGCCATATAATTGGTTGTTGCCTTAAGAGAGTCTGTTTCGGTAAACCAAGATAATGCGCTTCACCGCGCCCTAATCGATAGCCACGCAAACAAATATCAGAAAAAGTGAGGGTTTTTGGCTGGACCCTATGACCAACAACTGCCGTTGGAGAGTACACAATTTCATATCCCTCTTTCAAAAGGGCAATCAAAAATGATGTCTCGCTACCCATGATCCGGTTGGTTGGACGTGGACCTATCGATTCGTTAAAGCGGCGCCCATTGTCAAACACTTCTCGCCTCACCCAAAAATTAG
>DATKLQ010000206.1:0-5049 GCA_035542335.1 Ignavibacteriaceae bacterium
GTTCCAGCAAATAATTAAATTAATCCCTTATAAAGCTTCAATAATTCGATATCAGTTAATACAACATCACTTTTTTGCCCCAAGAAAAAGTATCCAGATGCAGCATCATATACACCCGGTTTATTAATGAGAAAATAATCAAAGTATTTTAAAAAGAACGATGAAAAATGTACAAATGGCAGAAGCAACCTTCTCATTTTTTTTGAACTAAAAAAACAATAAATAAAGTAACTATATGCCCATGCTAATGCCATACCCGGACCACAAATTGCACCGCTTTGAATTTCCAAGAAATTTCTAAACAATCTTCGATGCCCTAAATGCGTAAACCGATGAAAATCGTATTTCCCCTCGTGTACTTGTTGAATAAAGGGAGTTTCCGCATAAACAAAACCATCTTTTTTAAGTACTCTGTGAATTTCCTGTACACATCTGAAGGGATCAACAACATGCTCTAAAACTGCTTGAACAATGACCCCATCAAAATACTCATTTGCAAAAGGTATATTGTGTGCATCAAGAATATATTGAGTTCTCGGCCCAAAGGAAACGTCACTTTCATACAATTCAATAGAACGATTATTAAATAAAACTTCAATACCCTCACCTTTTATGCCAGATCCTAGTATTAGTACCTTAGGAGAATTATTTAACGATAACAATTTCTCTAGAAATCTATTATAATTTTCCTTCGCCCCTATATTTTTACTGATGCTAGGGATTAAAGATCTAATCTTTTTTCTCAAGAAACTTTTATTAGTATTTCTGGTTGTATCACGCATTTCGACAAAATCTGCTATCTTAAAAACACTATTTTCTTCATTAATTAAAACTGGTCGGCCATTAATAATTGGGAAGGATACCTTACAATTATCATTTGTGCAAACCAATAAATTTTCCCTCTTTTCAATATCGGATAAACATTTAGGACATTTAAGAGCATTCACAACTTTATCTAATAATTCCATGCTGTTTATATAAATATGATGAATGAAAAAATTTTTGTTTCGTTATAAAATATTGAAATAACGGATTAAGCATTGTATTTATCGTTGATTAATTTTTCAATTATACCAGCTAATTTTTGAACTTGTATATTATGATTGAATTCTTTTGAAATATGATTTCTTGCATTTAAGCCATAATTTTCCCTTAATGAATGTTGAAAATATAAAGTTTCAATAGCTACCGCTATTTCTTCAACATTTCTTTCTTTCGTTAATATTCCAGTTTCATTGTTAATTACAACTTCGGGTATACCTGCATGAAAAGAAGCAATGCATGGTTTTCCACACGCTTGTGCTTCCATAAGAACAACAGGAGTCCCTTCTTTACCACCAACTTCTGTAAGTATACTACAGAGGAGGAATAAATTACAACTCATCATTTCTTCTTTGACTATTTCCCTTGAATTAGGCATAATTAAATTATTTATAAAAATAATGTTATTGGTAAGTTTATTTTTTTCTATGAGAATTTTTAATTCTCTTTCATAGGGCCCGCCCCCTATTATTTTATAAATAATATTTTTCTTTTCTTGCGGATATTTCTCAAAGAACTTTGATAACGCTAAAATTATAAATTGAATACCTTTTTCTTCGAATAATCTTGCCACAGAAAGTAATATAAATTTTTCTTGGTTTCTTGCACTACAATTAAAATAATTTAAATCTATTCCTAAATGATGGATTAGAATTTTTTCTTCAGGAAATCCATATTTAATCAAATCACTCTTCATGTCCTGGCTTAATGCTAAAAACAAATCGCCTTGTTTTATCAGATCTACATAATATGATCTGTAAAATTTGCCGGAACTGCCTAAATCAAAGCCATAAAATGAAGTAATCAATGGAACCTTCAATTTATTTTTTAATTTAAGTGCAGCAAAACCATTTTGGCCAAAATGAGAATGTATTATTTTAATGTCTTTATAATATCCATGTTTCAGTAAACAATTTGATAAATTATTTAGACTAAAACGAATAAATTTGTTATATGGAACTTTAATATAACCCGGCCTTACGACTTTTGTCCCGTTATATTCTTCTATAGAAACAGAAGGAGTATCATATACCCAGAATTTTTTCTTAAAAAGTCCTTTAAATGGAATGATCGGCGTAGGAGATAGAGTTAAAGGTTTATATCCCAATTTAATCAGACCTACTACTTGATCGTAAACCCATGTGGAGCTAGAAGGATTCTTCTTGCTACTATAACGGTCGGTTATTTCAAGAATATTATATTCGCCCAAATCGGGTAACATTTAAATATTATTTTTAAATTAAAAAAGTATACTCTGATTTTTAATTGAAAAACCCAAATTTATCAGCTTACTATTGGAGCCATACATATTCCAAATTTCATTCTCGCGATAAGGTAAGCTGCCAATACTTAACAAGCTTGTTTTATCCAATTGCTTCGCAATCTGTTGGGCTATTTCTTTCAATTTAATTCCCTTACCAGAACAAATATTGAAAATATCACGTTCATTTTTACTAGATCCACATATAAAAATAATGGCATCTAATAAATCGTCAATAAAGAGAAAATCACGAACCTGCTCCCCGGCCGTCATTTTAAATTCTTGATTTGATTTTAAGGTATCTATAAGTTGATTGATAAAAAAATCTTTGGACATTCCCTGTCCATAAAAATTAAATATCCTTAAAATTGTATAAGGTTTATTTTCAATATCGGAAAAGGTTTGAATAAGTTGTTCAGCCATCAATTTAGATAATGAATAGGGTGAAACAGGAGAGGGGATCTGATTTTCAGTGAAGGGCGGATTATTTTTCGAACCATATACTTCGCTGCTGCTTGCAAAATAAAAACCTTTATAGGGAATTTTTTTTATTGCTTCAAGCAGATTCAATGTCCCCTTTACATTAACTTCATATAACAAATCGTATAAAGAAAAATCCCGGCTACGATTTAGAAAGGCAGCAAAATGAAAAATAAGATCAGGAATTATCTTTGAACAAATTTCAATAACTTGATCTTTTTGTGTTAAATCCGCTGTTAAAAGTTGTACATTGGGGTAATTTTCTGATAGATATACAGCAATAGGATTAAATTTTACATCCACTAAAAAAATCTTGGAATTTGTGCCGGTAAGTTTTTCAGCAAGCTTTGAGCCGAGATATCCTCCTCCGCCTGTAATTAACACTCTTTTTTTTTTAAAGTATTCTATTGAAGGGCCCATATAAAGGATTTAGATTTTGCATCATTTATATAATTCTTAAGCGTATTATTAGTCTTAACTTCTCCTTTTTCATAAAAGTTTTTATACCAACTGATTGTATATTTTATAGTCTCATCTAATTTCCAAACCGGCTTCCAATTAAGCAGCCTAATTGCTTTAGTGCTATCCAGCATCAGCAAAGCAGCCTCATGTGAAGATTCTTTTTTTTCTATATTATACTTTATATTCGACCAGTATTTTTGAGATTCCTTTACCAATTCTAAAACTGTAACATTACTTTCATGATATGGGCCAAAATTCCAGGCATCTGCAAAATCCTTTTTGCCCTTTAATAATTCCCAACCCAAAGTTAAATATCCACTTAATGGTTCTAAAACATGCTGCCAAGGCCGGGTAGCAGATGGATATCTTAACAAGACGGATTCGGATTTTGCAGCAGATTTTACAACATCAGGAATTAAACGATCATCAGACCAATCACCGCCCCCGATAACATTTCCAGCTCTAACGCTTGCTATCAGCACTTGATGTTCTGTACCAAATTTTTTTGGATTGAAGTATGAACTTCTATATGCTGCGGTTACTAATTCAGTACATCCTTTTGAAGAACTATAAGGATCTGCTCCTCCCATAGGTTCATTTTCACGGTATCCCCAAATCCATTCCTTGTTTTCATAACATTTATCACTTGTTACAACAATAATAACTTTTAAATTCATTAAATTTCTTGCTGATTCAAGAATGTTTACTGTCCCAATCACATTAGTTAAAAAGGTAAGATAAGGTTCCTGGTAAGATAATCGAACCAATGGCTGAGCTGCCAAATGAAAAATGATCTCAGGATCAATTTCTTTTATAATCTGATTTATCTTGTCCTTGTCTATAATATCCTGAATATAAGATGAGTATGAAAAATCGAGTAATTCTATATGATTGGGAGTTGTGTGCGGTTTTAGGGCAATTCCAAATACCTTTGCATCCAATTTTTGCAGCCAATATATAAGCCATGAACCTTTGAAACCGGTATGACCGGTAACAAGTATTCTCTTACCTTTATAGACACCGCCAAATAATTTTTCTATTTCCAGATTTTCCATGGAGCTTTATTCTCTTGCCATAATTCTTCCAATTGAATTTTATCACGAAGGGTATCCATCGGTTTCCAAAATCCAAAATGCTTGTAAGCAAACAGCTCTTCTTTTTCGGCCAGTTTTTCTAATGGAGTCCGCTCCCAAATTGTCTGATCTCCAAGATCTATATAATTAAAAATTGATGGTTCACAAACAAAAAAGCCACCATTTATCCATGCTCCGTCTCCCTTGGGTTTTTCTATAAAACGATGCACTCTATCACTGTTTATATCAAACTCTACAGCTCCAAACCTACCTTCTGGCTGCACCACGGTCATCGTAATTGATCTGCCATGTTTCCTATGAAATTGTATTAGTTCATTTATGTTTATATTACTTATTCCATCACCGTAGGTCAGAAGAAAACTCTCATCTTTTAAATATTTCTCTGCTCTTTTAATACGTCCCCCCGTTAGTGTGTCTAACCCAGTATCGAGGATGGTAATTTTCCATGGTTCGCTTTTTGAATCCAATATTTCAATATTGTTTTTTACAAGATCAATTGTTATATCTGATTGATGCACAAAATAATTAACAAAATATTCTTTAATTATATAACATTTATAACCTCCTAATATAAGAAACTCATTAAACCCGTAATGGGAATATATTTTCATTATGTGCCAAATTATAGGTTTCTCACCTATCGATATCATTGGCTTAGGAATAGAGACGGTTTCTTCACTCAAACGGGTCCCTAAACCACCTGCAAGGATT
>DATKLQ010000207.1:0-11585 GCA_035542335.1 Ignavibacteriaceae bacterium
CAGCATCGGCATCGGCATCAGGGGCCCGCAGCGAGTGAAAGGTAGAAAGGGCATTTTCATAATCGCGCAGCTTCATTTGGCACTTGCCGATCCATAAACGGGTTTCTATAACCAAATCGCTTCCCGGTTGAGTCGCAAGAAGCTCCTGGAATTTCCTGAGGGCTTTCTGATAATTGTTCTGATAATAAAAACATTTCCCCAGCATTAATAAAGCATCGTCCACGTATGAGCTTTCCGAGTGGAACTGAAGAATTACTGAACATTTTTCAATTACTTTTGTCAGATTCTGGTTTACGCTCCCCGGGATAATTAATTCATCGGTTGAAAAAAGAGGCTTTTTTCCCTGATAAATTGTTTCTTCTGCCTGATCGAATATATCTTTGGTATTATAGTATAGATTAAAATAGGTCGTGAAATTCCGCCATAAGCTGCAGCCGGGTAAGATCGAAAAAAAAAGGAGTACAAATAAAAGCTTCTTTAAAGGTAAGATTTTAAAACGGCTCATGAAGTAAAGTATTAAAGGTTGAAAAAATTTAAAAGGTAAAATATCCTGACTGCTCGCCTCGTCTCCGACGAGTCGAAGCGGGCGTCAGCCAGGTTTATAATGCTTCCCGTCCTGCCTCTTCCGTTCTGATTCTGATAACCTCTTCGACATCGGTAACAAATATTTTACCATCTCCCACCTGACCGGTTTTTGCGGTTCTTAAAATGGCATCAATTACGCTGTCAACCTTTTCTTTTTCTATAACTACTTCAATCCTGATTTTTGGTACAAAATCGATCCTGTATTCGCTCCCCCTGTAGGTTTCTGTATGCCCTTTTTGCCTGCCGTACCCGCGGACTTCGGAGACCGTTAAACCTCTTATCCCCTCTTCAATCAATGCTTCCTTGACCTCATCCAGTTTAAAGGGACGGATGATGGCTTCAATTTTTTTCATTACCGTTTTGAAGTTTTAAAATTTTAAATTAACAGGATTATTTCCCGTGGCAATGTTTATATTTTTTGCCGCTTCCGCAAGGACAGGGATCATTTCTCCCGACTTTCTCTCCCACCTGCACCGGCTGAGGTCTGCTTCCATTATCGGCCTGCCGTGCAGAATTTTCTGAACTTTTCCCTTGGCTTAAGCCTATTTTATCGGTGCTCTGTTTTACTTCAGTCATTCTTACAGGAGATTGCCTTCTCCTCCTCTGTACTTCATCCGGAGCCTGGGGGAAAAATTTGAAGCAGAAAGAGACGATCTCATTTCTTATCTCCTCTATGAGGGAGACAAATAACTTATATGCTTCTCCTTTATATTCAACCAGAGGATCTTTCTGCCCGTAAGCTCTTAATCCAATCCCTTCTTTAAGATCATCCATTTCGCGAAGATGTTCTTTCCATTTATGATCAATAACGCTTAACGTAGCATAACGTTCAAGCCTTGCCATCAATTCCGAGCCCAGCATATCCTCTTTTCTTTTATAAAAGGTTCTTGCAGCTTCCATCATTTTATCTTTTATTCCGCCTTTACCTAAGGATTCAAATTCTTCGGGAGGAATATAGATATCAACAAGCAGGTTATGAAGGAGCTCTTCCTTCATATTATCCGCAAGAACCTCATCGAAGTTCCGGTCGATCACATCTTCAAGAAACTCTTCAAGCTGGTCAAATATTTCCTCCTTCAGCCTGTCGCCTTCAAGCGCCCGCTGCCTGCGCGTATATATAACCTCACGCTGCTGGTTCATGGTATCGTCATATTCCAGCAATCTTTTTCTAATCGCAAAGTTGTTCTCTTCAACTTTCTTCTGGGCTCTTCCAACCGACTTTGTTATCAGGGGATGCTGAATTACTTCTCCTTCTTTTATTCCCATCCTTGTCATTACATTTGAAATCCGGTCGCTTCCGAATAATCTCATCAGATCATCTTCCAATGAAAGATAAAACTTGGATGTACCGGGATCACCCTGCCTTCCGGAACGTCCTCTCAATTGGCGGTCAATCCTTCTCGATTCATGTCTTTCGGTGCCGAGTATATAAAGCCCGCCTTTTTCAACAACACCTGAACCAAGCTTAATATCCGTTCCTCGTCCGGCCATGTTTGTTGCAATTGTGACTGCACCTATTTCACCGGCATGGGCTACAATTTCCGCTTCGCGCTGATGCTGTTTAGCATTTAAAACATTATGCGCTATACCCTTCCGCTTCAGCATCCTGCTGATGGTTTCCGAAACCTCTACGGAAGTTGTACCGACAAGAACGGGCCTTCCTTCTTTTCTAAGGTTTTCAATCTGCTCGATTATTGAATTATATTTCTCCCTCTTGGTTTTGTAGATTGCATCATCTTCGTCATCCCTAATCACTTCCTTATTGGTAGGTATGACAACCACTTCCAATTTATAGATCTCAAAAAATTCCCCTTCTTCGGTTTCTGCGGTACCGGTCATACCTGCAAGCTTGTTGTACATCCTAAAATAATTCTGGAGTGTAATTGTTGCAAGAGTTTGAGTATCGCGTTCAACTTTCACATTCTCTTTCGCTTCGATTGCCTGATGAAGTCCGTCGGAATAGCGCCTGCCGGGCAGCACACGGCCGGTAAATTCATCAACAATTGCAATCTTACCTTCCTCGGTAATTACATACTCTACATCTTTTTCAAAAAGGGTATAAGCTTTTAAAAGCTGGTGAATTGTATGAATACGGTCGCTGCTTTCGGAATACTTTTGATAGAGCACGTCTTTTTTCTTAACTTTTTCATCCTGAGAAAGATCAGGATCGTTTTCAAATTTACTTATCTCTGTGCCGAGGTCCGGCAGCACAAAGAAATCCTTCTCCATACCGCTCCCCTTTGACAGCTCTTCCCTTCCTTTTTCAGTAAGATCAATGGTATTATTTTTTTCATCTATTACAAAGAACAATTCATCATCTATTATATACATGTTCTTTGCTTTTTCCCTGAGAAACTCCATTTCGGTAGACTGCATTAATTTTTTATATGACGGTTCGCTTAACATTTTTGTAAGCTTATTGTGTTTAGGAAGTCCTCTGTATGCACGAAGCAGCAATTTACCGGCTTCCATATTTCCGTCTCCGCTGCCGTTTAAAATATTTTCGGCATCCTGAACAATTTTGGAGATCAAACTAGATTGAAGCCTGTAAAGCCTTTCCACCTTCGGCTTCATCTCATTAAATTTCTGATCGTCTACCTCAACAGGCCCGGAAATAATTAAAGGAGTTCTAGCTTCATCGATTAAAACAGAATCGACCTCATCGACTATTGCATAATTATGTTTTCTCTGCACCTGGTGATCTTTATCTATCGACATATTATCGCGCAGGTAGTCAAATCCGAATTCGTTATTGGTTCCATAAGTAATGTCGCAGTTATACTGCTGCATTCTCTGATCGGGATTCATTGTATTTATAATGCATCCGACGGTAAGGCCGTGGAATTTATATATTTCCCCCATCCATTCACTGTCTCTCTGCGCCAGGTAATCGTTGACAGTAACGAGATGAACTCCGCGTCCGGTAAGGGCATTCAGGTAAATAGGGAGGGTTGCAACTAAAGTTTTTCCTTCACCGGTAGCCATTTCCGAAATTTTTCCCTGATGAAGAACTACTCCGCCCATAAGCTGAACGTCATAGGGAACCATGTTCCAGGTAACTTTATGACCGACAACAAGCCAGGTTTGCCCCAGGAGCCGCTCGCAAGTTGATTTTACTACCGCAAAAGCCTCAGGAAGAATCTGATCCAGGATTTCCTCATACCTATCATTTAATTCCTCTTCCAGGGCATCAAGTTCTTCATAAGCAGAATGCCGGTCAAACTCCTCATCCGATTGCAGCCGTACTTTTAAATCATCAATTTTTAAGCGGAGGTCCTTGGTATAATCCTGAATTTTCTCCTTTAATTCCGCAGTCTTTCCTTTCAGCTCATCATCACTAAGCAGCTTTAACTTCTCATATTTCCCATTAATTTCTTCTACTATCGGGATTAATTCCTTAAGATCTTTAGAGTATTTATCGCCGAATATTTTCTTTATAATATTTAACATTAAATGTCTCTCCGTAGGAAAAATCAACTTCAAAGTTAAAGATTGAGGGTATGAAATTCAATTTACTGAATAGTACCGTAATAAAGCGCAGATGTTCAAGATAGAGGCTGAGTGTTTTCTCAGCCTCTAAATATAATGGGTCTTTTAGGAAACAACAAAAATTACTTTATAAGAAGCATCTTTTTAACGGCATGGAGATTATTGCCGTTAATTGAATAATAATAAACACCGCTGGCATAATCAGAACCGTTAAATTCAAGAGTATAAAATCTTCCGCTTTCCGCCGGCTCATTAAATAATGTTCTTACTTCATTGCCTAAGGCATCATAAACTTTTACAGAAACCGGGCCGCTCTCATTCACAGCAAATCTTATAGTAGTCACCGGATTAAAGGGATTTGGATAATTCTGCTCAAAAATGAACATATCCGGAAGCAATCCGACAGCAATTTCAATTTCTGCACTATACTGAAAATTTCCGTCCGTATCCAGCTGCTTCAAGCGGAATAAATAAGTCCCCGGATTTAACTGCTTATCTATAAAGGAATATTCTTTTTGAGAGTTACTGTTTCCGGAACCGCGAACAAATCCGACAGCTGCCCAATTATATACGGCAGACAACTTTTCAGGCTTTACACATCTTTCAATATCAAATCCGTAATTTTGAACTTCTGTTTTTGTAGACCAATTAAGTACAACATCATTTTTTCTTGATAATCCTGTAAACGAGTACAACTCCACTGGAAGCGGGTTTGAACCGCCGTTAGCATTTGCCAGGACAAAATCGCTGAAGGTTGTAAACTGAGACGAAAGGATAGAACCCACAGGAGAACCGTTAGCTGTTCCTCCAATATCTACCCAAACGGAACCATTATCTTTAGCAATTTTTAAATCTTGAGGATCGCTTACTCCGTCATCTGCTCCATAATTGATTGTTATAAAAGCAGATGTTACAGTGGCAGTGCCTGATTTAGAAACATTCCAATACCTCACATTGGAAATGCGGCTCAGAGTACCTGGGAGTGTCCTGGCGGCAGGAGCAGTATTAAAAACTTCAGCCGTATAGTTGGAAAGATTAGTATTGCTATGAGTAACAATCAGTTCAATAGGTCTGTATGAAGAATTCTTCCCAATAGGATAAAATAAGGTCTGTTGGGCTGCAGTATTTTTTCCTCTCGAAAAAGGTCCGTTTACAAAGCTCGTTGAACTTCCGCCGGATATGCTGCAGGAAGCCGAAGCCGTCAGCAGATTGGCGGCTGTAGAAGCAATAATCCCATTAGTCAGTGATAGTGCCCCGTTTACGCTTACAGCCCCGCTTAAGGAGACTCCGCCCGGATTATTGATGGTAAGATTATTTGCCGATGTTAATCCATTGCCTGTTACTTGAGCAGTGGTACCGTTATAAATATAATTTGCACTCCCATTATATGTTCTTGCTCCTGATACCTGGATATTTCCTGAAGCACCGGAAAGAGTAATTCCGTTATTTGATGTTATCCCTAGAGTTGCTCCGCTAGATAAGGTAAAATTCCCGCCGCCAGATAGAAGCGTACCTGATGCAGACATCTGGAGAGTTGAACCGCTGTTTACCGTAAAGTTGATAGCATTGGTAACACTTCCGCCTGAAGTATAATATTGAGCAGTCGTTCCGTTAAATATTATTTCCGATTGTCCTGCAGATGTTTCAGTGATTGTTGTGCCCGCTGTGTGGCTGAAATTCCCGGCAACTTTCACCCTGCCGGAATCTGTGGTATTCGTACTCCCATTAACTGTCAGAGTTCCACCACTGAATGAAAAGTTTCCCTTAATAGCCATGGTCATTGAGGTGGTCGTGGTACCTCCCGATCCTAAAACAAATAATGAACCGTTTGTTTGAGAAAAATTGCCGCCGATATTAAGAGTGCGTACGGCATTTCCGTTTAATAACCTAAGTGAACCGCTGCCTGTACTATTAATTGTGAAATTCCCGTTTACGGTTGTCAAATATCCGGCAAAGCTTATTGCGGCAGTTTGCGAAGTACAGTTCCATGTAAAATTTCCAAATGTTTGACCAAGACCAAAAGAAGAACCTGTCAATGTGGTCGTAATACCTGTGATATAACATGTGGAATTTATATTCCAGGTACATGTTGGTATTGCACTGCCGTTTCGAGCATGCTGATATGTGCTATTTGCATTAAACGTAATAGATGCAGTGCCTGCTTTTGTAATGGTCCCGGAATTAACAAGCGTTCCGTTTACAATGACAGTTCCGTTTACAGTCAGATCTGTACCTGTACCATTGTTAAGCGTCAAAACAGTAGCGCTGTTTACCGTAAGCTGGCCTCCTGCGTCAATCGTAATTTGATCGGCTGTAACATTTGCTGCAACAGAAACATTGTGAGTATTTCTAATGGTGGTAACTCCGCTGTTATTATTCGGTGTACCTTCCCCGGATGTCGGAGTTGCCCATGATGTTCCATTCCATCTTTGCCAGGTTGTCAACGTCCCCCAATTGCCGGTTTGAGCAGACCGGTAATCATTCACGGCTTGAGCATTTAATTGAGCATCTGTAAAAATGATTAATGAAACTATGAATGATATTATTATTCTTTCGTTCAAAATTATTTGTAGTAGCATTTTCATTGGTATCTCCATAAGATTGAGGGAATGAGGGTAGAACTTATTTCAATTTCCTGATCATTATTACTTAAAATAAAAATAGATGTTTTCATGAAGCAGGCTGCTTTAATATTATATGGTCTATAGAATACTTTATCTGTTTTAATTCCCCTAATATTTATATTCCGACAATTTTCACCGGAACAGCAGCACCTGTCATTTGGAAAGATATATATCGATAGTAAAAGAATTAATAGAAGAATTTTTAAGAGAAGTACTCTTTTATCATTTGCAGCTAAACTTTTCATTTTAACTCCCAGATAGTTAAGCTAAAATTCTTATGAGGTAAATGCTGCAAGCTTAGCTCCCCTCTATCTATCGAGTTTAAGTTCAGGGAGAAGAATTTATTTTGTACCGTGCCAACAAAATGCCGCAGGGATAGGTTTAATTTTTGCAGATTTTGAAGCTTTTTTAAATACAAGTATGTATTGATTTTAGATACTGTAAAAAAATGAGTCAAACTGGATTTAAAGGATTGGATGGAAAAGAATTTTGGCAAAAAGAGGATTATTTTAAAGAAAACAAACCTCAAAGCTATCAACAAATTTTTCATTTTCCTCCCGTTTAGAAAAATGTTTTTATTTGAATATCTATTAAGTCTCTTATTTTAGCCAATTTATATGCCGTGCATAAATCACAGGTGACAACAGCATTGTTTTTCATACGAAACAGCTTTAGAGGCTAAATAGATATTTTAGGATTACAGTTGATTAATAATTTTATTTGATGAGTATCTCCTTTTATTTAAGATACTTAAGCATTTTAAAAATAAAAAACCCGGCAAACTGTTTTAGGCTGCCGGGTTAAACAGAATGTTAAATCTTTTTTATTTTACTAAAATCATTTTTTTGGTTTCAGTAAAAGTTCCCGCTTTTATAGAATAAAAATACATACCGCTTGCTACTGGTATTCCATATTGATTCCTTCCATCCCAGCCGATTTCATAGTTTCCGGCATCTTGAAAAGTGTTTACAAGATTGATTACCTCCTTACCAGTCATATCATAAATTTTTACAGATACATTTCCTTTTTCCTGTATAGAATACCTTATTTTTGTACCGGGATTAAATGGATTGGGATAATTCTGCTGTAAAGAGTAACCGATTGGAGATAATTCAACCACTCTCTTCACTCCGCCGGTAACAATACTTACATATGCACGCATTAAATATTGATATGTAGCTAATGTTGAATCTACGTAATAAGTCCAGCGTGAACCAACTACGTCATAGGTAAAGCTGTTTGCGAAGCCGGTTCCGGGAGTTTCAGTAACCATAACCTTTGGATTATTCACCGAGGGGATCACAACTCCGGCAGCGAACGGGAAATCAGTTAAAATATTTTGAGAGCTTAAATCAACAGTTGCCCAATTAGTCCATGGTACCGGATACGGAAGACCGGGAGTAGTCGTAATTGATGCAATGAATGATGTGCCCAGATTAGTCTGTAGAGGTGAAGGATTCCAGCTTGAATTATACTCCCAGATTCCGCCTGAAATAGAACCTGCTTGTCTTAATCCGATTCTAATGGAATCAAGTTTACCTCCGCCGAATGCATCAAATATCACGCATACGGTATCTCCTGCCGGCAAAGGTAAGTACCCCATGGGTTCACTTTCATCCCATTTCAATTCAACTGAAGTATTTAACGGGGTACCGGAGAACTGATACTGATAATCCTGCGAAGATAATTCATTTGTATCAATTACTGCAAACCTTATTGTATTATAAACGGACGGATAATCAGGCTCGGAGAAAGCAGAATTCAACGGAACATCGACTACCCTGGATAAACTCTCGCCGATTTCAAATGCTTTTACAACCATGTTAATTCCTGCTGAGTAAAATGTAACGGTTAGATTCGTGGAATTGGTAAAGGTGAAATATTCGGCACCGAGATATATTACTGAACTCCATGCAGGTCCAATATTCGGATTATAGATCGTAGTACCTGCTGAAACCGGCAGCGGGCTGTAGGAATATCCGTACGCAGAATTGACTTCGGTATTATTTAATCCGTTAGCAATTTCCCAATTCAAGACTACTTTCCCCAGTGTTGTTGAATGCTGTGCTAAAACCTTTTTTAAGCCTTCTATCCCGAGCAGCCCATATGCTGAATAAGACTGCACAAATTCCTTTAGAGATGATACTCCGAACTGTTCCATGAGGTATAGAGAGAAACGCTGCGCTCTAGCGTAATCATTCAAAACAAGAGTATTGTCACCGTCTCTCCAGTCGAACAAATAATGATTAGTCTCATTAGCATATAATTCTTGCATGGAGGCGCCGTAACCGCAAAGAATCTCCGCTGATTTTGATAAACTTTCATTTATAAAAGTTAGCTCGGAAACTCCCTGATGATAATTCCAGTTAATCATATGCTGAAATTCATGTGCTGCAGTCCCGAATGCAAAATTTAAACCGCCTTCACTGGCTAAATCAGCCGGGTTTGAATCCATAAAATAAATTTCCGCATTATTATCCGTAACTTCATTTTTTGAATAAAAATAACCTGCTACATAGCCGCCTGATCCCGTATACCCGTCTGCTATATCACAGATAAGTATAATTATTTTCTGATCGCCGTCAATGTTCGGCGGATTTCCGTAAGTATTTATGCATGTTTGATAGATCCCTTGACCGGGATTCGCAGGAGTATGATTATCAAATTCATTTACTACCTGATCGACTGCACTCTGATTTACTCTTGAGCTCCACTGATCATCGGCAACAAATACATAGCAGTTTGCGCCTACGGCCTGGCAAGTAGAAGGAACAGAGTAATTTTGATCATTTGTAAAATTATATGCAAGCCAAGTATGAGTGCTCCCAACTGCAAAGGACCAGGCAGGTTTCATTAGTCTCGTTCGTTCAAGATAGCCCGGGTTGTTCTTTAAGAATTGAGCAACTTCAATATCTTTATGCCTTAAAAGATCGCTGCCGGGAACAGGGTAAGCCTGTACCTTAAACGATCCCTCGTCAGCAATTTTTATTGCACTCTTTTTTTGCGCATATACGAGGAAGGGAACAAGAAATAAAAAGAATAAGATTACCGCAATAGTATTCTTGTACATATAAATACCCGAAAGAATTTTTGTAAAAAAATTATTTAGAATCCCGGCCGGTCAGTATTTCGGCGTTTACTACTTTTAGAACCTTAATTCCTTCATCATTCTTATTTACACTGCTGTAATATATTTTTGCGAATTTTCCCTGGTTATTATAAAGAATCTCATCCATTTCTTTGCTGCAGTCCAGAAGATAGAGTGTCGCATCATTGACCAAGCCGAGCTTTGCAAACGGTTCATTGCTGACCATCTGGATTTGACCGGTTACAAAACTTGTACCATCAGTATCCTTTGAACTGCTGCAGCCGCTTAAAAGGATAATGGATGAAATAAAGAATAATTGAAGAAGATAAATAGGTAAAAGGGAGGATAGGCTGTATTTTTGCATGTTATTATTTCAAATAATTTGTTCGCAAAATTTAGTTTATTTTGGTTTTAAATCAACGAGCAAGTTTTTAATTTTGAATATTCCCGGTTTCCGATATGAGTGTAAAATACAGGATTCAAAATCTTTCCGAAGAATTTCTCAAAAAGCTTGCCGGTTTTTCCGCAGGTTACCTGCCGCCGGATTCATTTGAAAAGCTGCAGAATATCTTTTCGGCAGAAATATCTTCGAAATTTTTTACCTTCGGATCGGAATCGAACATGCTGCGGATAATTTCGGCAATGTTTGATAAATCTTCTTTTCTGAACAACTGCATCCGGTATCCCCATTTTGTTGAAATACTTTCCGCCGTCTCGGCCAACAGCAATTATCTTACCGATATTCTTGTGAGAGATCCCGAGTATTTCTATTTAATCGTCAACGAGGAAAGACTGAACGAAAAAATTAATGAAAAGAATTTTTATGCCGCCACATTCAAAAGCCTGGAATCATTTAAAACCTTAGATGCAAAGCTGAATTTTCTCAGGAGTTTGAAAAGAAAAGAGATTTTGAGAATCGGGACTAAAGATATTCTAGGGCTAACCGGTCTAAAAGATACAACCGAGGAACTTTCTGTTTTGGCTTCAGTAACCAGCCGGATCGTATTTGAGCTCTGCTACAATGAAATCCTTCTTAAATATAAATTAGAAGGAATTGGAAGAAAATATTGTCTTGCCTCCCTGGGAAAATTAGGCGGATTTGAGCTTAACTACAGCTCAGATATCGATCTTATAATCTTTTATGATGAGGACGAACATCTTTCCAACAATAAAGAATATCATGAAGTTCTTTTGGAAGCGGTTTACTTGTTCATTGAAAGCGCTTCTTCTATAACAGGAGCAGGGTATATATACAGGGTCGATTTCCGCCTCAGGCCTGACGGGAGAAATTCCCCTCTCTGCAGAACCTACGGCGATTATATAAATTATTATGAAAGTAAAGGGGAAGATTGGGAAAGACAGATGCTCATCAAGCTGGGGTTTATTGCAGGAGATGAAGAGCTTTTTAAAAAATTCAAAAACTACATAACGCCTTTTATTTACCCATCATCCTTTTCAATTTCCCCGACAGAACAAATTAAGAGGCTAAAAAGCGGCATTGAAAAAAATTTAATCGATGATCAAAACATAAAGCTGGTTCCCGGCGGAATAAGAGATATAGAATTCTCGGTGCAGGCACTGCAGCTTCTGAACGGCGGCAGGTTCAAGGAAATCAGAACCGGTAATACTTTAGACGCCGTAAGAATGCTGGAAGAAAAAGTCCTCCTGACAACGGAGGAAACAAAGATATTCAGAGAGGGATATATCCTTTTCCGGAAAATTGAACATTTCCTGCAGCTTATGAACGACGCTCAGACCCACAGCATTCCCACTGAGGGTGAAATGCTTGAAAGGCTGGC
>DATKLQ010000208.1:0-7725 GCA_035542335.1 Ignavibacteriaceae bacterium
AACAGTACCGCTGCAATCTTTAGAATTGTCGCCGTCAAGGTAGAGTTCGACTGCGTTCCTTTGCCAATTTGCCACTGCCGCATCATTACCTACCTGGTCATCATCAAATACATCGAAAAATCCGTAAATATTATTATCATCATAAAGCAGATAGCATCTGAAAAAGGCATCGCTAAAATCGTCGGGATATACGGGAGAGGTAATGCTTATATTGCCAAAGTTATTTGTTGTAGCGGAAGTACCTGCTAAATATATATCATCCAGTACACCGTCAACTACAGGAGCGGAACCATCGGGCACTTTCATAATTAACAATTTGGTATCAGCAACTCTGTCGGAAAGAACACCTGTACCCCAGGTACCTGCATATTGCCAAGCAGAATCGCCATCATCTGCCCACCATTTGGAAACAGCATCACGACCACTTCCGTCATTATCATCTTGTTGAAATTCAACACCGATTTGGCTATTCGGAGTGTTAGGCATATCTATACTTTCCAGGGGAACCTTTAACTCAAACCAGTAACCGGTCATTGTCGTTGTATCCGTAAAAAATTTCCATTCAAGACCTGTCGAATCCAATCCGGTTTCGACATCCCAGTCACTATTTGCCTCATCGCCGATATGTTCATGACGGAAAGTCAGGTGATGATCGGGAAAACTAACAGTACCGCTCATATCCCTGGAATAATCGCCGTCAAAATACGCTTCGACCGCATTTCTCTGCCAATTTGCCACAGCAGCATCGTTGCCGACAGGATCATCATCTTGAGTCCAGAATAAAAGATATAAATTATTATCATCATACATAGCTTTAGTTGCCCCGAACAGATCAATCCAATCGGTCCAACCGGTACCGTTATTGTCGTATGATGTTAAGAAATTCCAATCCAGAGTTTTCCATACCGGATCCTGTAAACCATCTATTACAGGCGCTACAGTAGTTTTCGGAATTTCATACTTCCAATTATTAATAATTTTCCCCAACTTATTTTGAGCCGAGGAAATAGCTGGTAATAAAAACATGCACAGCACAAATAGTAAAGCTGTTTTTGTTTTCATAAGGTTTCTCCTAAATTTTGTTGATAAAAATTTTTTAGAAAGATTTTTTTGATTTCCTTTCCACCTCCTTTAATAGAACCATTATTATTGATTGTTAAATTTAACACAAAAATCCAAAAAATTTACATAAAAAAATAAGATTTTTAAAAATTCCTACCGTTATAGGGAGCTCCGATTTTCTCCATTCCAATAAAATAAAGCCGCATGCCGTTATTTATTCCGCTGCGATTCAAATACAAATACCTACTGTTATAGCCCCAGAGTATCTGCTTTACATTATGCGGCAAAATATTATCAACATAAAAAGGTGTAATGGAATTATCATTTTCCAAAACGTAGACAGAAGAAGCGGCATTTTGGAGACATAAGTAAACTCTTCCGTCAATATCTAAATTAAATGATATAATTGTGCATGAATCTAAATTAGCAGCATTCAGGTTTGCTAGAAGTTCTGGCGTTCCTAGAGTACCTCCATTGATGGAACTCCTCCACAGATTCTTCGAATCTGCAACATAAACATAATTGCCAAAAACCCGGAGATCAATAAATGTAATCCCGGTATATTGTCCGCTAGATACCACTGTGCCCGTAGAATCGGTAAGCGGGCTAACAATGTAAAGGCCCCCTGTTCCACCTGCATAAATATTCCCCTCATCATCAAAGTCGAATTTTACAGCAGTACCTCCCGAAAGATTGGCATAAACCAGAGGAGGTTTATTACTATCGGCGACGGCAGTACTGATCCTATAAATATCTGCTCTTCCAACACAGGCGTACAGGGCTCCTCCTCTGCCAAATTTCAAATCGGTTACAGTTGCAAAAGCAGTAGGTAAACCGCGGGTTCTGTCTTTAAATATCCCGAAAAACAGTCCGTCTGCAGTTGTTGTATCAATGCGTCTGTTTGCGGCAGTCCAATATTTCCCATTTTTATCAATCTCCATGACTGTAAAATTAGGGAGCCCGCTTCCGACTAAGAATGCTTGAATCGAATCGATAGGGGCTTCAATATTATAATTTTGAACCATAGAAACGAAATCAATGGAAGTCGGAACAACAACTTTAATATCAACCAGACCGGAGTTGCGGGGGCGGTAAATAACTATACTATCATCCGACATACTTTTAATAATTGGAGAATCATTATTCCCGATAAAAATCCAGGTTGTATCACCGGAAGTAAAGTTTTGGCCGATAATTGTCATTTCTCTAACACCCGCAACAGCTGTTCCCGACGGTACGATACTATGAATTACGGGGCCTTTTACGTTACTTCCCTGAGGATTATAAATCAGGGGTGGATCATCATATTCTTTACAGGAATTGAGAAAGAATATGAAGAAGATTATAAAGAATATTGAAAAACTTGATATTATTTTTTTATTCATATTATTACCCGATTATCTTTATTTATAATGAAAGACGAGCTGTAAATCTTTGAACATTATCAAATACCCCAAAAGGCGTATATGAATAATCGATTTCAAAATTTAAAGCGGAGATACCCATACCAGAAGAAGATATACCAAGACCAAATGTTACATCATCTTCACTGTCTCCGGTGATATAACCGCCTCTAAGAGATATAATTTTTAAAAAGCTATATTCGGCACCAACTTTAACTTGTTCCGGATGTGAACGAGGATGTGTTGCATCTACAGAGAGAATGAATGACTGCTCAGGTCCCTTAATTTCGACAAAATCAAAAAGATTTGCAGAAATTCCAATCGTAAAAATTAAAGGCAGTTGAAAACCTTCTTGTTCGAATTTTATTTCTTTAGAGAAATTTCTAACCGACATTCCAAACGCCAAGCTCTGCACACCGGTTTTAAAAATTGTTCCGAAATCAAAGGCAACAGCGTCTGCAAGGTTCCTCTTTGTTTGATAAGAATTATTATCTACGCTTGAAATTGTGCTTTTCCCTAATTCTTGATAGGCAAATTTTACCTGACCGCCTACGCCAAATCGATCGGAAATCATTTTTGCATATCCGATTCCGATTGCCAATGCGCTGGGATTTAAAATTCCCGTATCTATATACCCTTTTTCATTATTCCAATTCATTGTTCCAAGGACATCTCCATAATCAATTGATTGAAGACTAAAGCCTAAGACGCCATAATCTCCGTTGAATGGAGAAAAAATCGCGCTTAACTGTAGATACTTAATATCGGCAATCCAGTTGTTTATGCTGAATGTGGAAGAAAAAAAACTCGGCATTTCAGCCATTGTTGCCGGATTATGAAATAACGCCCCGGAATAACCTGAAAGTGAATTAACCGCATCACCCATAGCACCGGATTTGGCATCTGAAGAGACGTTCAGAAAATTAAATCCGGTCTGTGCCCATTTTGTCTGACAAAATGTTATGGATGCTGTTGATCCGATTATTAATATAATTGATAAGCAAACTGATTTTAATCGTTTCACTTTTAATTCTCCTTTTCGGATTAATTATCCATTATAATATGCTATATTGATAAAATTAAAATTTTAATAAATCTGCCGAATCCCGATGTATTACTTTTTGTAAACCGGACTATGTATGTTCCTTCATCCGCATGTATTTGATAGCGCGCTTTTATTGTCGGAACAAGCCTGGTTCCGCCGGCGACAGGAATTTCCTGTGATCCGCTGGATACAACTTCCATAGGCATATCTTCCGAAAAACTTACATTGCTGCCATCGCTTTTTATTAATCTAACCGAAGCATATTCATTAAGATTAGCTGAAGTAAATATCAGGCTTGTATACAAATAAAAATCTTTTGATTGACCCTGTGAAACAGTAAATGCGCCGTAGACAATATTGCTTGTTGTGTCGGTACTGATAATCATCAGCGAATCCCTGATTAACTTTACATTCTCCAGACTATCGATTAACTTTCCATAATCCCGTATAGTAACTTCACTTTCGGTTATACTGTCCTGAAGCAATAACTCCCGTGTATCACTATCCACCATGGATAACATTGTCCTTGCTTTAATCAGATAATAATTCCCAAAATTGTTATGGAAGCTGACAGTATCGCGGTAATACCCGGTGGTATCTTTAGACAGTATATTACTAGCTTTGATATCAATGTTTGAGGATTCAAAGTTTTTTTCGGTGAAATCATCGGGAAGAACACTATCACATCCGGTTTGGACGAATAAAATGCCGATGGAAATAAAAACTAAAATGAGAAATTTGTTTTTATATTTTTTAAACATTTTTTACTCCAAATTTGATTAAGGTCATCTAATAACGATGAATTTTCTAAATGTATTATCGCCTTTTTTAAAGAGTAAAGTTCCGGTTTGATCATCATATACATCCTGGGTTACTTCAAAATATGCTATGTACAAACCGCTCACCACGAGCTGTCTCGAAGAAGTCAATGAATGCCATAACTCATCTCCGCTTGATGATGTATGCTCGATCGTTTCAATCAGGTCGCCGGTTTCAGTATAAATCTTAATAGTACAAAAAGGAGGAAGACCGTAAAAAGCAAGACGGTCCGGAGATGATTGCCCGAATTGAAGATCCCTGGCATTAATATTATAAGGATTCGGTACGACTCGTATTTCAGAAAGTGAGTTTCCCGGAGGGCGTGTTAAATATGCCGGATAAGCATTGCTGGTTCTTGCAAAAAATTTGCCGCTTACAAGAGGTACTCCCGGTTCAATATTGTTAGTTGATCCGTCATCTTTACTTTGGATATAATAAAAATAACCGAATCCCCTTCTTGCACTTTGATCGTCAAAAGAGTTTACAACATTATTTTTATTGCATGAGAAGATTAACTTCCAAGTAGAATCTGTTCTGCCCTCTGCCCTGTAAAGTAAATATCCGTCAAAGTTCGGGGAGGATTCAGCATTGTTAGACCAGCTGAGTTTAATCCTATTTCCGCCCGATTCTACTTTAAATTCGTTCGGAGGCGGAGGAGGTTGAGGAATATTAAAACCGCTGTTAAAGTTATCCCTTGCTCTCCTAAAGGTTTGAAATAAAGAATCTTTCCCGGTGAAAACCCAGGTATTTTTATAAACATTGCGATCGTTGGTTGTAGAACCGCCGGGAAGTATAAATGGCGCATTATTATCATACCAATTCCTGGTAATATTTTTTACCATATCCCGGTTATTCATAATACCTGCCACACATTCGGCGACAACAATTCTAATGCTGTCCCCCGGATCAAGTGTATAGGGACCAAAGCCCTGGACTGCAGAATAACCGCCGGGGTCGGTTCCAAAAATATCAGCAGGATTTGTAGGCCATCCTGTTACAGGATCTTTTCCTACCTGTTCAGCATCTGTCTGTAATGGATGACCGGCAGCCATACGATTATATTTCCTATTCATCAAACCTGCATCGTAAGGGCCTAATCCCTGATCATCATTATCCGAGCCCATAAATTGTGTCGTTGAAGGCTGGAGAAGGTCATCGGAATGATCCTGGGGAGATTTATCGGCATGAAGTACCACTACTCCGGCAAAATCAGTTCCGGCCATTATAGATCCATCGGTATACCTAGGTAAACCGATATCATCCTGGATTGAAGGCGCTGTAGAATAAGGTCCATAATATTCCCAAAATGCCCTAAAATCATTTGGAGGGATTCCCAAATGGTTTGCATCCTGCCCGATTACATCATTAATCGTATTGCGCCCCCATGATGATCCGCTCGGAGGCGGCCAGGCATTAACATAAGCCTCACCGGCAAATCCGTATCGGTATTGAAAATGAAATCTAACGCCGGTAAGCTTGCGGGGACTCATTGTATTTCCCTGATTATCGATTAACCCTGTATTTTTGAATACATATTCGATAATAAAATAGTTATCATTGTATTGTTGAGAGAAAGCATAAATCTTTCGCGTCATTGAAATGCCGATCGGAGTATTGACCCTATTAATTATCATACGATCTGCAGGAATAGTTGGATCGATAACATCGGTTTCATCATCAAATTCAATATCTGAGGCCCTTGAATTGTCGACAAAAACATTGGGACGCTCATACTTACCCACCAAAGTCAGCTCTACCGGATAAATTTCCGAATTAAGATTCATATTCTGCCTGCCCGCGCAAATAACCTTGTACGGATAAGTAACGTTATTAACGGGATCCGTGAAATTTGTTGTGCCAATCCATAGCGCCTTACCGACATTATCCCCTTTATTGTTAATGTATTCTCCAGGCCAGCGTAATCCATCCAATTGATCAGTAGCTAAAAATGCTCTGCTGCGCCTGCCATACTCAATCTCAGCTCCGCCATTTGAAAACCATTGATGCAGTTCACCTGTCCTTATCCATTTTATTTCCTGAGGACCTGTTACTTGAGCAATCAAATCGTGATAAACTGCAGTTATAATTATTATGAGTGACGTTCTAATAAGAATTTTTAATAAATTTTTTTTGAACATAAAAGAACCGCCTTTCATTATCAGACTAACTTAAAAATTAAATGATAGATTTAATCCGAAGAAAATTTGCCTCGGATTTAAGAAATCAAAAGAACTGTTATTTGGCATATCTATATATGCCTTATCATCTAATATCTTCTGCATCCTGCTTTTCTCAACTTCAGACCAATTCCCGTTAATGTAATTCATATATTTTTTAGTAGACCTGTCGTAATAAATTACTGCAGGATTAATGCTTTGAACAGGCATATTTAAAACATTACCGCTTTGTTCTATAGGTTGAAATGATGACCCATTGAGTCGGTAATCTCCGATCCTGTCGTCTCCGGGAATATTATTATAGGCACGGCTTTCCGGCAGATGCAGGGATTCCAGATAGAATCTTTGATCGTGTGCATCGTAAAAACTAGCGCCGGATAAGAATTTCGAATTCAAAAGGTTCCTGATTTCCATAAAGAAAGCCATCGATATCATTCCTATATCAAAATTTTTAATTAGTCGAAGGTCTATATTATAGTAATCGGTTACCTGAACATTTTGAACAATGGTTCCGATTTCAGTAACCAGATTAGGATTATAATTTATCCATTCACCGGCTTTCCATGTACCGAGAAGGTTTAGTGTCCAATCCCCTAAAGGTTTTACTCCTCCAAGGGTGGGGCCAAGTTCTTTAGGAGTTAAAAAGGTCAAACTGACATTTGCCCGCGGCTGAGGAATAGGTTTTTGCTGATATAAATTAGGAGTATTCCTGTCATTCTGTATTTGCTGGCTCGGATCCTCATCTATAGTCGCTTCTCCAAATGCTCCATTTGTACTCACCTGATATGTATAAGTAGCAAATCCGCGGATCCAATCGCCGTATGTTTTTCTGATTGTCAGCTCAAAACCTCTTATATCCGCGTAGTTATTATTATTTGCCGCAAAATAATAGATAAACTTCCTGTCACTTAAATAAGCGGTGTATCCCTGTTGATCCGAAATATCGTTATAAAATGCTGCAATCTGTATTAAATACATGTCAAACAATTCGTGATCATAGCCTAGTTCATATGAAATTGTTTTTGCCTGCGAGAGATTCGGGTTTCCATAGTTTCTAACACTGCCTGAAGAACTTCCAACTGCACCGCTTCTTCCTATTCTGTATATTTCTTCATATGCGGGGAATTGTTTAAAATGGCCATAATTGAAATACAGTTTTGAGTTTTCCGTAATCGGGTGAGAGATACCTAATCGGGGACTTACTGCGAAATCAATTTTT
>DATKLQ010000209.1:0-9098 GCA_035542335.1 Ignavibacteriaceae bacterium
GATAATAATTATAATTTGAAGATAACTAATGAGGCAATGGAAACTCATTATATAAATAAGTTTGAAATTGTCGTTGCTGAACACCCTTTAGGTACGGAACTTTATCCTGCAATCGATAACAGCCTTTTGTTGTTTTCAGAAATAATTAATGCTTCAGCCATATCCAAGGATGGGAAGGATATCACTAACTTGCTCCAGCACGATGATAATAAATTTTACAGGAGCGGCGTTGAAAAAGTATCTGAATTAAAAAAAGGAACCTTATCCGATTGGATAGAAATAAAAATTCCTGCGGTTAAAAACTCTCCTTCAAAGATGCTCCTCAAATACCGCAATACGCTGTTAAGTACAACACTTCTTTATAATGTGGTAATCGGCTCACAAGGTGCCGGGGGTTTGGCATGGACAAAAAAAATGAATGAAGATGCTCAATATGCTTCCCAATTTAAAATGATTTATGAAGCATTCTCAGGAGTAAAATTAACAGTATTTGAAGACGGAATTTGGAAAACCTGCGGAAAGTTTAAAGATGCCGGACCTCTGAGCTGGAAATATCTTGCAGCCAAGCTGCCTCCCGTTAAATCAGATACGCTTCTTATAAGATTAGAATTCATTCCGGACAATTTTATGATCGATTATGTTGCATTCGATATTACATCATCGGTGGATAAGATAACAGCTTCAATCGTTTATCCTTGCGGAATCATGGATGGTTCCGGCACCCGTATAGATTCTCTCCTTAATTATATAAAAGATGATGATACGCAGTATCTTAAAACTGAACCCGGTGATAGTTATTGCCTAAATTACCGCATTCCGGCAGTGAAAAGCTGCGAATCAACGGTTTTAATTTATTCAAAAGGATATTATAACGAATGGATTAGAGGCGGCTGGATATCCAGCAAAGACAACTACACTTTTAATCTGTTTGATATTGAAGGTACCTTGTCAGAGCTTGCCGACAGCTGGATTGAAAACAGTGAACTTCTGGAAAGCGAATTTTTTCAAAGCAGGTTTTCTTTAAGGGAGGAAAAATGAAAAGGTTTTTTAAAATCTTTATTTGTCCTGTAACAGTATTTTATTTTATCAGCTGCTCTCCGGGAAAATATACGGTTTCTGCGAATGGCGATACAGCCGATATCAAGTTAAAAAGCGGCAAAGGATTTGAAGCGGAATTAATTTCAATTTCCGATACTGCAGTTTTTTTCGAAACCATACCAGACAAGCTTAAGGAGAATCACGTGCTCTTTTATTCCCTCCTTAAAGATATTAAATCAATAGAAGTACAGGGATATTCCGGAAGCGGATGGATTCCTTCTGTTTTGTTTTTCCAAGTTCTACCGGTAGGATTATTATGCGGAGCAGCTGCTTCTGTTGATAACAGTGATATTGGAGCCGTCGCTTTGATTTTTTCTGTCCCGGCAGTACTTACTACTGTATTATTAGCTGCCTCAGAAGGTGATTCTCCTAAATGGAATGACCAAATGTCTTTGGAAGAAATAGGAAGTCTTAAATTGTACACACGCTACCAGGTGCCCTTAAGCGAAGCCGAAATAAGCAGACTTCTCAAGAGATATAATCAAAATACAATTAATAAGGATTTTTAATCATTCCTCTCAATGAAACGGAAAAATAACACATATATTTATATTATTATTACTGCTGCGTTCCTTCTTTGTCAATTTGATGTAGATGCTCAATCTGATTCCTTATTCCAATATGCAACCCAGTGGGAAGCTTTTCCAATAATCAACTATGATTCCGATGTAGGATTCGGCTACGGCGGTAAAACATTCTTTTATAATTTCCTGGATGGAAAAGAAAGCTTTGATTTAATATTGTACAACAGCACTAAGGGTGAACGATGGTACCGTTTTGTATTTTCGGAAGTTGATATCCAGAGAAGACATGGAAGAAAATACCTTCTCGCTGTTGACTTAATTGCAGATTATGATAAATGGATTAATTACAAATTTTATTCGAAATCATATGATTTTTTAACTGCCGTGCAAAAGGACCAGGTTATTCCCTGCAAAAGAGAGGTAATTGAATTAACGGCTTTATTAAGCAAAGGATTCACAAAAGATTTTGTAGCCGAACTTGGAGCAAGATTTAAAAGCAGTAATAGTTTTGGATTTACTCAGTTTGATTATGGTTTTGCCTTTAACTTCCCCTATGCTCAAAAACATGTTCAGGTAGTTTCTTTAATTTTTAATTTCAGATGGGATACAAGGACAAATTATATCAATCCTCAAAGCGGCTTCCTGATGGAAATAGATAATGAATTAGCACATGACATTTTAAATCCGCCTCAACAGAATTTTTACAAGTTCGGAGCATTATTTCAGAGCTATTTAAACTTATTTATTCCCGGTTTAGTTTTTGCAAACAGGTTTATTGCTCAGGGAATGTCCGATGTAAACTATCAGCTGCTGCTGCCGCTCGGAGGGAACAATACATTAAGAGGACTTCCGCTGGACAGGTATTTAAATACATCTTCAGTTTTAATTAATTCCGAATTGCGTTTCCCCATCTGGTGGAGATTCGGAGCAGTTGCCGGTGCGGATATGGGTAATGGGTCATCAACACCGGAATGGATATTTAATCCTGTCGCGGGGCTGCGTTTTTACATGGATAATTTTGTTGTCCGGTTTGACTGCGGATTCGGAGAAAAGAACACTAGAATCTATTTTAACTTTGGGCATATATTCTGATTTTATCCTGAATTAAAATTATTTTACGGGGATTAAATGGGAGATAAAATTGGTCATTTTCACTCTTTTACAAAATCTTCGATCTTTTTACTACTCTTTTACAATTCGCCTTATCCGAATTTTGCCGTTTCCGATTTAAGGGGGATATATAAATAATACAATTATGGATAACCATTAAGAGGAGATAAGATGAGAATAATAAGATTAATTATAATCCTTCTATCTCTGTTTCTGCTGTTCGGGTGTGCTACAATTACGGAGAAGGTTTACCTTCAGCAAGTCGAAGTAGCCGGCCCTATAAATCATCCGCCCATTCATATCACCGGCGGCAAGGAAAAAAGCTCCATTACTGTATCTCCTAAAATATTCATTAATACAACCGCCAGCGTTTCGGGTCAGGTTAATCATACTTATGTAAATGGGCAGGGTATATATCAGTTGGATACAATACAAAACGGCGACGGAACCTGGAGATATAGAGAATCACCGGCTAACAGAAGCAAATACAGGGGGAGAAATTTAAATTGGAAGCTCCCGAACTTATATGCAGGGCTTGATCTTGATATTTCTCTTTCGAAAAGTATTTCCTTTGCAGCCAGTGTTAACTACTCGAATAATGATCAGACAGGATTAATGGGCGGCTCGGTAGGATTGGGATTTTATAAGGAAAACGAGCAGGGTGCAATAAGGTTTGATGCTGGAATAAATATCCAGGAATATGCTTATGATGCCTCAACAGTTGTAGTAACCACAACTGATCCCTTCTGGGGTTCTCCTACTACCGAGATCACTTTCTTCCATGATATAAATAAAAATTCCGATGTTAATTTTTATGCTTCTCTTACATACAATTCGATTTTCGAAAATTCACCTGTAAATTTTTTTGTCAGCTTAAGTTATTTCGGCCAGAGCTTGCTTGATTTTGAACCTTCCGAGACAAATGTCGATTATTATCCGTTCGGGGTGATAAAATATACTACGGACGCGAGAGGTGAAGTATCAAGCAGTTATTTAAGCGTATCCCCCGGAATTTATCAGAATCTCTCTCCTTGGAGCAGGATAGTGCTTGGGGTCAGCATTATAAAAAATATCGGATTAGAGCAGCCCTCTCAATCGGTTTTTATCCTCCCTCAAATTAAATTTGATTTAATGTTTTGAGTACTATGTTTTAATTTCATAAAGACAGGCGTCCCCGATAATCCTTAAGGGATCGACTCCAAAATTTATGATATCTTTATCTTTTGTCAGTATTGATCTTTCAATTACCATAAATGCATTCTTTTTCAAGAAATTATTTTTTATAAGATTTTTTGCGGTCTCATAAATATCATCTTTGAAAAATGGGGGGTCTGCAAGGATAAGATCATATTGAACATCCTCTTTCATCTCTGAAAATTTTATGGCTTCCATTTTAAATATTCTGCATCTATCCGATACCCCAAGCATGTTTATATTATCCCGAAGATTTTTATAAATTGAAAAATTTCTTTCCACGAAATGGGCTTCGGCAGCGCCGCGGCTGATGCATTCTAAACCAAGAGCGCCTGAACCGGAATATAAATCAAGCACTTTAATTCCGTTAAACTCGATCTTATTGGCAAGCAGATTAAAAAGTGTTTCCCTAACCCGGTCGGTCATGGGGCGTATCTCTTTGGATTTCGGAATGTTAATTAATCTTCGTTTGAGATCGCCGGAAATGATCCTCATTTTCATATATGATTTACCTTATATGAACGGCTGCTTTTACCCTATTCTATATGCTATGCCTGCGGCGGGAGAGAAGGAATTGTTCTTTTCAAGGAAAAATTTATTATTTAAAAGCTGCGATACGGGTCTCACCCTGTCAAACGGATTGAAACGGATTAAATCAACATTCAGTAATTCGCCCAAGGCAGAAGCAAAAGTGCCTGAAATATCCTCTCCTGATATAAATCCTGCATTTATTAATCCCTTATCGATTTTTATCATTTTATTGGATTCTATTTCATCCATAATAAGAGAAGGAATTTCAGCGGCATCCTCGTAAGCTATTACATTGTGGTATACTAATTTTCCTTTTACGGAAAAAATTATCGAAAAGTAGTTGTAATTAAGATAAATGCTCAGCACTATCCCTTTATCAGCAAGGTTATTGGTAACCGATAAAGCTTTTTCCGATGTTATATGGATATGATCCACGAATTTAAGCTTCAGCTTATTCTGCTTGCAGAAGTCATTTAGTATCCTCAGATATTTTCTTGGTACTGCAAAAACTAGGGCTGTATCAGAATTATTTAAAATGTTTTTTTCAATTTCATGATATTGGATTACCAGATCGCTTGTAGAAATGTAAGGATAAAGCACTGATAATTCCCATTTAAATTCATCCAGCAAATCCTGGTGGAGCAGAGAATTATCGTACGGTACCTGCATAGTCAGAAATGATTCGAACGGAAGCGAAAAGGAAACTTTGCTGCTTTTAAGAGGTTTTTTCAGAATAAGCTCATTGAATGCATTTTGTAATGTTGCAATAATTTTTGTTTCCTTGTCGTTTTGAAGATTCAGCTTTTCATTAAAATATACTTCGTCCACGTTTTCCAAAACATAACTGGTATCTTTAAAATTAACTTCAACAACCTGGAGCTTTGAATTTGTAATTGAGAACCCTGCGTGATTCTCACCGGAAGGAACCGATTTCCAAAATTCCGCCATTTTTTATCTTAAATTTTTAATTGAATCGGATTGTTCATTAAAAACGATATATTCTTTTATCTTTAACAGCTTTGAAGAGCCAATTCCGTGAATATTCAGTAATTCCTCGAGTTTACTAAACGCTCCGTGAGCAGTTCTGTACTCGATTATGTTTGCGGCAGTTTTTTCACCGATGCCAGGAAGTTTTACCAAATCATTTAATCCTGCTTTGTTTATATTAATCCTCGTTTGAGTGGAGAATTTTAACTTCTGATTTTGGCTAAAATTTCCTTTGTTAAAATCTAAAACTTCCCGCTCAGAGTCAATAAGAGCGGTGCTGTTTAAATTGGACGGTTTTTTATTTCCCTCCTCCTGCCTGCCCAGCAGGGCAAACAAACTGTCTTCCTGTGAATAGTCATATTCCTGGTACTCAGTAATTTTTTCCGAAAGGAAGAGGTATTTGGCGCAGATTCCTATAATAAAAATAATAAGGAGAAATAAAATAACTTTTACTTCGGTTTCGGTGAGAGAGAATTTTTTGGAGACTTCCCTGATCATTTATTGCATGCCCAATGCAATTTTTTGATTCCCCAATTATAATGATTTTAATTCTATTATAAAACTATTCTATATTCCGAGTCTTTTAAAAAAACCTTTTTCATCTAACTTCGATGACATTTTAAAATTAGGCGATTGAGCTAATTCCTTAAGCAGGTCTTTTTCTTTTGAGCTTATTTTTTTCGGGATTTCGACATTGATTCTTACTATCTGGTCTCCAGATCCTCCCTGGTTCAGGTGCCTAATCCCTTTATCTCTCATTTTTAATAATTTTCCCGGGGAAGTCCCCGCGTCTATTTTCAGCAAAGCTTTGCCGGTCAGTGTAGGAACTTCTATATCCATGCCTATTGCAGCATCCGGGAAGCTTATGTAAAGATCATATACGATATCGTCTCCGTCGCGTAAAAAGTACTCGTGGGGCAGCTCCTGGAATACAACGATAATATCGCCTGCAGGGCCGTTTCGCTTGCCTGCATTTCCCTCACCTCTCAATGTCATATAACTTCCCTCATGAACACCGGGAGGGACATTAATCTTTATAGTGGTCTCTTCGGATATTCTTCCTTCACCGCTGCATTTCCTGCACGGGACATCTACAACGATACCTTCACCGTTGCAATTACTGCATGTAGTGATATTTACGAACTGCCCGAATACCGAGCGGGAAACAGATTTAACTTCTCCCGTACCCTGGCAGACAGGGCAAGTCTTTGTCGAAGTTCCTGCTTCGGCACCGCTTCCGCTGCATTGATCGCATTTGATCTGCTTTTTTACTTTAACTTTCTTTGCTACGCCTGCAGCAATTTCTTCAAGCGTTAATTTAAGCGTAATCCTAAGGTCGGATCCTGGCGTACCTGTGGAACGCCTTCTGCTTCGCGTCCTCTGAGAACCGCCGAAAAAATCATCAAAGATCGATGAGCCGCCGAATATATCTGAGAAATGTGAAAAAATATCGTTGACATCGGTAAAGCCCGGGCTATAACCGCTGCTGCGCACGCCTTCATGCCCGAACCGGTCGTACCTTGATTTTTTCTCATCATCGTTTAGTACTTCGTATGCTTCAGCCGCCTCTTTAAATTTCTCTTCAGCCTCTTTATTGTTCGGATTCCTGTCAGGATGGTACTGCATTGCAAGCTTGCGGTATGCTTTCCTTAATTCTTCTTTGGATGCATTCCTGTTAACGCCTAGCACTTCGTAATAATCCCTTTTTCCCGCCATAAAAAATTTATAATCCAGTTTATTTGTTGTTTTCTGTTAAATCTTCCGGGCCGGTGCTTGCCTGGTCGCCTTCTTCGCTCACAATAACCTTAGAGTGACGTATCACTTTGTCTTTATACTGATATCCTGGCTGAAGCTCCTCAAGTACCATATGGGGTTCGGTTCCCCCGGGAGGAATTTTCCGCATCAGCATTGCTTCATGATAATGAACATCAAAGGGTTTCCCTACCGCCTCAATTTTTTTAACTCCCTGCTGATTCAGTATCTTCATTAAATTATCGTAAATTAATTTTATCCCGTTTCTCATGGATTCAAGATCAGTATTATTTTCCAAATGCTGCAGCGATCTCTCAAGATCATCGACAATGGGAAGTAGCTTGATTAATAAAGATTCACCTGAATATTTTATAAGATTCAGCTGATCGTTCTCGGTTCTTCTTTTATAGTTTTCAAAATCCGCCGCTTTACGTAAAAAAGCATCCTTATACGCATCTACATCTTTTTGAAGCTGTTCGATTTTCAGCCGGTACAATTCTTTATCCTTAAGCTGTTCAGTTCCGGGTTCCCCGGCTTTCGAAGAATCTGCAGTGTTCTCATCTTCAGAGTGTTCTTCTGTTTTTTTATTTTCAAATTCTTCGTCGTCATGCTTTTTTTGATCATGCTTATCTTTATTCTTCATTAAAAATATCTCCTAAATAGACTTATTTGATATATTTGTTTATAATTTTAGGATTCTAATTCTTTAATAATTCGGTCAGCACTTTAGCCACATAATCGACTATCCCGACAATTTTAGAATATTCCATTCTTTTAGGTCCAATTACCCCCACAGTTCCCGAAACGTTACCAAGAGTATATTCCTTTGAAATAAAGCTGTACTCTTCGAGTCTCCTGGAATTATTTTCGCTTCCAATGGAAATGAAAACCTGGTCAGGCGTTTCTTTCCCTTTTTCAAGAATGTGAATGATGATGTCCTTATCTTCAATCAGCTCGATAATACCTTGAAACCTTTCCGGATTTTCAAATTCAGGCTGCTTTATAATATTTCTGGTTCCCGCTAAAAAAATATTTCCGTCGTTTCTGGAGTCGTTAAATATTTTATCCGTTGAATCTAAAAATATCCTGATTATCTGTTTGTGATTATCCTGTATATCCTTAAATCTTTCTTTAAAACTTCTCCGGATTTCTTTTAAAGTTAATCCGCTTAATCTTTCATTCAGCAGTGCTTCAACGGATTCAATATGAGATGTTTTAATTTCCGAATCTATCTCGAGCGTAATCGTTTTTACAAGGCCCGATTTAATACTGAGGACAACTAAAATTCTGCTGGATGAAAGGTGCACCAGCTGAAGCTTCTCCAATATTCCCGAATCGATTTTTGGATAAGTAACGCAGGCAATCTGTTTAGTAATATTGCTCAATAAATTTGAAGTAAGCCGCAGAAGCTCTTCCGTCTCCATCGAATCCGCCTCAATGCTGCGGTTTATATAACCCCTGTCGGATTTAGCAACTTTCTGGAGATCCATTAAGGTATCTACATAGTATCGGTATCCTTTATCGGTAGGGATCCTTCCTGCCGAAGTATGCGGATGATTAATAAAACCTGATTCTTCCAAATCCGACATGATATTTCTAACAGTAGCAGGCGAAACCCCAATATCATACCTTTTTGTAATATTTCTTGATCCTACAGGGGAGGCAGTTAAGATAAACTGCTGAATAATATATCTTAAAATATTTCTTTCACGTTCCTTAAGCTCAATAGCCATAAAATTTCTTAAAATTTTGTGCAAATATATTAAATTTTTGGAAAATTTTAAGCCCAAATAACGCCCTGAAGATGCTGTAAAATCAATAAAAAACCCGGCTTCCCTTATTGAAGCCGGGCTGTATTTGATAAGATGAGAGGGGAAAATTATTTCATTAAGATCATCTTCT
>DATKLQ010000210.1:0-12852 GCA_035542335.1 Ignavibacteriaceae bacterium
CGCCATTGAAAATCGGTTTTGTGGATTCCCAGGTTATTTTAACGCAGCTTCCTGAAGCCATTAAGGCTCAAGGGGATCTTGACGCTTTGACCAACAAATGGTCTGCACAGCTGGACAGTATGACCCAGGCTTATCAGGAGATTGGTGCCAATTACCAGAAACAAGCCGGTACAATGACCGAAGAGAAAAAGCTTGCTGCTCAGAAAGATCTTGTAGAAAAAGAGCAGCAAATCATGAATTTCAGAAAAGATAAATTTGCCCAGCAGACAGGCGAAATTTATAAAAAACAGGAAGAGATTTTTGGCCCTGTTAAAACGAAAATTTATGCGGCTATCGAAAAAGTCGCAAAAGACGAATTGATGAAATTTGTTTTTGATAAAAGCGGCGATATCATTCTTCTATATGCTGATCCAAGCTTTGACATTACTTACAAAGTATTAGATAAACTAAAAAGAGGAAGCTAAGTTTTATCATTTTGCGCCGCTGTTATTGATTTGGAGAATTCCTATTCTTAAAAGCGGCTAAGTTGTTTTGGGAGAATTTATGAAATCAGTTTCAGTAATAGCTGTTTTAGCAGCAATTTTATTTACAGGGATTGGATACGGACAGTTAAAAATAGGTTATGTCGATTCCGATGCTATTATGGATAATCTTCCGGATGCACAAGATGCCCATCAGAAAATCGATGCGCTTGTTCAGGAATGGCAGACGGAATTGAATAAAATGGAGAGCAATTGGAAAGCGAAATACGATGATTATGAAAAAAGAAAATTAATTATGTCCGACCAGACCCGTGTCGAGCTTGAGGCCGAGCTTGTAAAGCTCGAACAGGGAATGACCGATTACCGCGAAAAAAAATTCGGTACAAACGGGGAATTGTTTCAGAAACAGGATGAATTGATGAAGCCTGTTCAAAATAAAATTTTTAATGCTATCCAGGAAATCGCAAAGGAACAAGATCTTGATTTTGTCTTTGATAAAAGCGGAGACGTTATGCTCCTTTATGCCAAGGATCAATACGATATAACCCAGACTGTTCTTGAAAAACTTAAACTTCAATAAATTGATGCAGATTAAATTAAAGGAAGCTGCTGCATTAATTAACGGGAAGATTATAGGAGATGAGGAAATTACCTTCAGCAGCCTTGCAAAGATTGAAGAAGCACAGCCGGGCGATTTGACCTTCCTTTATCATCAGTCGTATGAGAAATTCTTTAAAAACACCCGGGCATCGGTGATTCTGGTAAAACCGGGATTTAATAGATCACGCTCGGATATCACATACGTGGAAACCGCGGATCCGAATGTTGCTTTTGCAAAACTTATAATCAGGTATTTCAATCCTGAGTTTTCCCTAAGCGGCATTGATAAATCTGCTTCAATTCATCAGGGAGCAAAGCTGGGCAGCAATGTGTCCGTCGGAAAGAATGTGGTAATTTCAAGCGGCTGTAAAATAGGCAATAATGTAAAAATCTTTCACAACAGTGTTCTTCTTGAAGATGTTGAAATCGGCGACGACTGCATTATCTTTCAGAATGTCAGTATTAGAGAAAAATGTAAAATCGGGAACAGGATTATTATTCATGCCGGCGCTGTAATCGGCTCTGACGGTTTTGGCTATTACAATGATGATAAAGGAGTATTTTACAAAATTCCGCAGATCGGAAATGTAATTCTTGAAGATGATGTTGAAATCGGTGCCAATACTACAATTGACAGAGCCGCTATCGGATCAACAATTCTAAAACGGGGTGTAAAGATTGATAACCTTGTAATGATTGCACACAATGTCGTAATCGATGAAGATTCCGCAATAGCAGCACAAAGCGGAGTTGCCGGAAGCACTAAAATAGGGAAACATTGCCTGCTGGCAGGGCAGGTTGGTGTAATTGGCCACGTTGAAATCGCCGATAATGTCACGCTTCTTGCCCAAACAGGAGTTTCAAAAGGAATACCGAAATCAGGCACTTATTTCGGTGCGCCCGTCAAAGAAGTAAAAACGGCATTGAAACTGGAAGCCCATATTCGAAGCCTCCCTGAATATGCTGATAAAATTAAAAAGCTGGAAGAAGAGATCCGCCAATTGGAGGAAGAATTAAAAAAACTAAAATAGCTGTTGCAAACAATAAACGATAAACGAGAGACGAAAGGCGGTACAACAAACAGCAAACTACAGACAACAAACAATTCACTTCGTTTTAAAAATATTTCACATTTATTAAAATAGTTTTATCCCTTCCCTTATCATCCATGCATGTAATTTTATTTTTCCCCTTTTTTGGTTTAAAGAAGATTCCTTTCCCTGCTGAACTCTTCTCATAAAATTTATCATTTACATACCAGTAATGCGTCCGAATGCCTGCATCGGGGGCGGCACGAAGCAATATTTTCTCTCCTGATTTTTCTTCTACAAGATATTCAAAATTCTCGGATGGTGAGAGTATTACCGGCCCTTTCCCGGAATATCTTGCCTCGCATTCCGGGTTATGTCTCGGATGTCTTTTATATTTAATTCCGTTTTCCTGGAACCATAATTCAAGTTCAGGAGGATAATCCGGGTAGGCTGCTTTTATATATTTTTCAGGCAAACAGTCGGGACAGTATTCTATTGTGCTGTCGCTGTTGATATAGGTTTCTTTGTAGAGATTGCAGAGATTATTGTGAGTAACATTCTCGATAAAATAATCTAATGTGAGACTCTTGCAGAACCTGGTCGGAAGGAGTCCTGTCTCTGCGCAAACTTCTCTTTCAAGAAGAGCGTCCGGCTTTTTAAACCATTTGTTTTCCGGATTATAATCGATAGAATTAAATAGATCGAATAGAAGCGGGACAGCCATTTCGGCACCTGAAAGGTAGGGGGAGCCTTTTCCGTCGAAATTACCCATCCATACTCCGATTGTATAATCCGGGTTAAAACCGATTGCCCAGGCATCCCGCTTCCCGTATGAAGTTCCGGTTTTCCAGGCAATCTTAGGAAGCTTTGTCGAACCGATTTGATAACCTCCGGATTCATTAGGAAGGTCCGGTCTTTTATTCTGGGATAGTATATCGGAAATCATATATGAAGCTGATTCCGAAAAAATTTCGACAGGTTTTTCATCTACTGGGTTCCCCTTTAAATAATTTAAATTATAGAGTTTTCCGCCGTTGGGAAAGATTGTATAAAATCTTGTAAGCTCTTCAAGAGTAACTCCGCATCCGCCTAAGATGATTGACAGCCCAAGCTTATTTTTATCTTTTATTATAGTTTGAAAACATCCTTTCTCCATTAGAGCAATAAAATTATTCAAACCGACGCTGCTCAGAAGACTTACTGCAGGGACATTCAAAGAATTAATAAGCGCAAAATCTAAATTTACCTCTCCGTTAAATTTTAAATTGAAATTTTCCGGAACATAGCCGTTGAAATCGGTTTCAATGTCAAGCAGCTTCATTTTTGGAGTGTAGGCGCCGGAATTGAATGCCTGTGCAAAAAGGAAAGGCTTAAGAGTGGAGCCCGGTGATCTTACTGCTCTAATTCCGTTTACTTCACCTAAAGCATTCTTATCATAAAAATCTGCTGAACCGCAGTACGCTGCAACCGACAGATCGTCATTCTTAATGACGAGCACTGCCCCGTTTGTTATGTTTCTGCCGTATGCCCGCCTTACATAATTCCAGAGCAGGTTTTCAGCTTTCGATTGAATTGATAGATCCAGTGAGGTGTAAATTTCTCTTCCGGAGAAATTTTGATTTATGAAATTGCAGAAATGCGGCGCAGTAAGTTTAACCGGGTATCGGTTCGGTTTAAGCCTTTCCGTTAAAGCATCATTTATATCGGCCGATCCGAAGGTTCCCGCCTTTTGAAAATACTTCAGCCGGTGATTCCTTTCTTTTATAACTCCTTCGGAATTCTTGTCTATCCTGTACAAATTAGGATTATTCGGAATTACACATAGGGCAACCGACTGTGCAAGGCTTAATCTTGAGGGAGGCTGATTGAAATAAAGGTATGAGGCAGATTTTACCCCTTCAATGTTTCCCCCGTACGGGAGCAGACTTAAATAAAGCTCAAGAATTTTATCTTTCGGGTAATAGAGCTCTATCTGCACTGCCCTGAGCAGCTCCACAATTTTATTTGAGTAGCTCCTCTCCTTCGGCTCCAGCATCCTGGCAAGCTGCATGGTAATCGTTGAAGCACCCGATACTCTTTTTCCTTCTATAAAATTGGAGAATAAAGCTCTTATTATTGAGGCAGGATTAAAACCGAAATGCCAGTAAAACCATTTGTCTTCCTTATAAATAATTGCTTTAATCAGATCCGGGGAGATATCTTTAATCCTGCAGTACATTCTCCACTTATCATCCTCCGTGAGATAAGCCGTAAGCAAAGTCCCGTCCTTCGAATAGATCTCTTTTGAGTAAGACTTATTATCAGGGAGAGGGAATAAAAGATTAAGAATAAATGTGAGAATCGGAAGAAGCAGTAAAAGAATTAATAATCTTTCTTTGATTCGGCCTTTGAAGAATTTTATGAAGCTTTTTATCTTTTTACGCATACAATTATTGATTAACCGCTAAGGCACTAAGTTCACTAAGAAGCACTAAGCATTCACTCAGTGTTCTAAGTGCCCCTGCCTGCCGGCAGGCAGGTTAGTGGTAAAAACTTTTCTATTCTTTTACAGTAATTACTCCTGCACCGTTATATGAATGAAACTCCGGATCGTACATTGCATCTCCTCCGATTACCGGGCTCTGGAATTTTCCTTTGCTCACAACCCGGAGCATATAATAGAATTCCTCAGTCTCATGATTATTCAAATCTGTGAAAAGAAGAAGCCTGTCGTCCCGGATATCCATATACCGCACATTCATCGGATTTTTGCTTTTCCACTGAAGCTCAGCCGAAGTGGAGAGCCTTGGATTTTCAATTTCAAAGCAGGCCGGCAGAAGATCGGTAATAACTATATTCTCGGCCGATTTATCTATCCCTGTCAAAGAGACTTTACAAATAATCAATCTTCCCTGACTGAAATTATTAATCAGCTGTGCACCGGTACGGTAATCATAATAAGTCCTTCTTACTTTCATAAATGAATCTTCCTCTTTTACCTTATCATTTAATTTTATTCCTTCGGTGCTCCAGAAATAATATACTTCTCCTTTGCCGGTGGATTTCAGAATGATCTTCCCTTTGCTCAGCTCATTATCGGTTAGTGTAATATCTTTATTGTTAAAGCTCTGGAGGTTTTTTCCAGATGCGGTAATTTCTACTTTCATATCGGTGTTAGCGGTTACAGAAGCAGCCTTACCCAATGCCAAAAATGTAAAAGATCTTTCCTGCGTCGAATACATTTCATCCATCATGCCTGTAATATGTTTAATCATATAGGGTATTTGAGGATTTGCAGGCTCAACTTCGAGCAGGACATTAAGCATAATTGCATTAGCTCTTATCTCCGAATCGAAGCATCCTCCGCTTTCACGTATTGTCTTTTCCGGTGTATACATTGCAGGAATGAATTCATTATATGTATTCCAGCTGTTCATTAATGCATAAGACCCGGCAAGCATGTACTTCATATCATTTGAAAGAAGATGAGGACGGGCTTTATAATAATTCATTGTTGAAATATCCCCCTGGCCTGCCAGAGCAAGAACATACAATCCATAAATTATTTCTTTCATGGCAATCTTTGTTACAATTCTCTTATTATTCTCCCAGCTGACGTAATCATAAGTTTTATCATTCCTGGATTGGGCTTCGATGTATGAGAGAAGCTTTGAAAGCATATTTTCAGAAACTGCGAATCCTGCTTTTTTTGCTTCAACCAGGAAATGCGCTGCATATACGCTGCCCCACCAGGATGTATAATCTCCTCCCTGCCAATATGCCATTGAGCCGTCGTGCATCTGCATTGATTCAAGCTTCTTTATCCCTTCTTTAACATAGTACACGGGATTGTTTGTCCTGTAAAGTTCCGGGGCGGCTAACTTTGCCAGATCCTCAAAGTAAAGCTGCGGGAAGAGCTTGGAGACAGTCTGTTCAATACATCCGTACGGGTATCCCACCAAATATTTCAGGTGTTCTGCAAATTTTATAGCTGGAAACCTGCTGATTGTAAGAGTAGTATTTTGAGTCCCTTTCAGATAATCGGAGGGAACTTTAACTTCCAAAGTTTGTCCCGCTTTTATTGTTCCGGAACCACTTTCAACAACCAAAGGAGAAATCGGACGGACGGCAATGTCAATCTCTTCTTTTACTTTTGCAAAACCGCTGGTTTCAAAAGTAATCTTTCCCGAACCGGCCTCATTTCCTGTTTTTATTCCAAACCGGACCTGCTGGGTGGAATTCGGCTTAATTGAAACCGATTGAGTTTTTGAAGTTGTTATGCTTAGAGGTCCCTCTACTTTTAATGATATTTTAACATTGGCATTTGAAGAAGTTGTGTTTATTAAAGTAACTGTTGAAGCAAGCGAATCATTTATTGCAAGAAACCTCGGAATTTCCGGTTCAATTATAATATCATCCGAAACTTTTACGTGTTCCTCTGCGCTCCCGAACCGAGAACCGGAATAAGCGAGCGCCATTAAACGGATATCGCCGTTAAACTGGGGTATATCCAGGTTTACTTTTACCGTTCCGTCGCTGCTTGTTTTTCGTATCCCGCTCCATATAGCTAAAAGCTTGAATCTTTTGGTTGCTATCGGATTGGTTCTGCTTTTTATTTCCCTGCTTTCTTCTTCATAGCTGTCGCCGCCCGGTGATTTAAGGGTGACAATTTCGGGCAGGAGTAATTTATAAAGATCATAGCTGTCAACAGCTAATGGTCTTTTGCCGTACATATAGTCGTAAGGATCAGGAGTTTTATAATCTTTAATTTGCAGAATTCCTTCATCCACTGCTGCAAGAGTTACGTAAATGTTACTTTCGGGATTAGTTTTAATTGTAATTTCCTGCTTGGTCAAAGGTTTAATTTTTTGGGGAGCAATTATTTTTACCGCGAGCTGATTCGACTTCTTCTCAACTTTAATTGAAGCAAAACCATGACCTACTAAAAAAGGAGATGAATTATCGATATCATGCTTTTTGAAAAGGGTTGCAGTTATATATACATTCGGCATATAATCTTCGGTCATTTTAAATTCAACTTCGGTTGATTTTGTTTTTACATCTACATACCTGTAAGTATAGATGCCGTTTCTTTCGATGGTAAGGAGCATTCTGCCGCTGAACGGAGTAGTAAAAAGAATTTTTGCATGCTCACCGGGTTCATAAGTTTTTTTATCCGCTACAATCTCTATCAAACCTTCCCTGTTCACTTCAAATGAAGAAGCAGTTGAAGTGCCCCATCCCCAGGCATAAAAATCATCATATACATACTCATTTCTCCCTTCTTTGGAAATCCTGAGCTGGTACCTTCCTGAATTAGAAACGCTAAAATTGAAATCCTTCGGCCCGCCGGATAGATCAATAGGTTTTTCCCATTCTTTAATTTCTTTTTCGCCGGAATCATAGTAATATCTTCCGTTGTTGTCCTTTTTCAGCACTGTCTGCCATTCATACCGGACCAAAGCTGCTTTTGCTTTAAAATTATCGATTACTTTATCTTTCTCATCAACCGCAACAATTCTGTATTTCAAATTTTCATTCGTTGAAAAATAATATCCGGGTGCCTTTATCCCGATAAAATAATTCTGAGGATAAATTTTAAAAGTTTCGAACCTGTTAACAGTACGTCCGGTTAAATCAAATACGCTTACATGTGCATTGCCGATTATCAATCCTTTGCTGCTCAGCTCCCGTGGAACAGTATCTGCAATTGCTGCCGATCCTTCCTGGTTCAAGGTACCGTCTCTAAAGACATTTTTTATCGAAGTATTATCTGCAGAAGACTGCGAGAAATCAAACTCCGGAAAACTTTCACTATAGTAAGATCTATGGGAATACTGGAATGCGCCTTCGTATTTTAACCCCGATGCCTTAGCCCCGAACAAAAATTCCGCATTAATATCAATGGAAATAACATCTCCGGGGTATGCATCCTTCTTATTTCCTTTCAGCATAACCCTGATCTTATCAGGCACAAATTCTTCCACACTAAACCTGTACGATCCCAAAAGGTTATCAGGGCCCGAATAAACCTCGGCAACATATTCTCCCGTCTGTGCATAATCGGGCATTTCGAAAGTCAGCTCGAACGAACCCTGATCGTTCAACGACTTCTTAAATTCGCCGAATGTTTTTCCGGTAGGAGTAATTATTTTTACAATAACCGGGATCTCGTTTACTACTTTAATCGTCTTGTTTCTTACAATCGCCGAAATATTTACCTTGTCTCCCGGCCGGTATAAATTTCTTTCGGAATAAATATAAGTTGTATAATCAGGTGAATATTCATAAATGCCTCCCACATCAAACCTTGAAGTCTCAATCATTGTCTGGTTTAGATCAATATAATTGAAATCCTCATCTTTTTCTGCAGTAATCAGTCTTGGAGTGAATCCCTCGGTCTTTGATTTTATATCATTGAACTCAATAATTCCTTCACTGTTTGTAGTACCGCTTAAAATAGACTGGTTGTTGGTTGATATAATATTTATTTGCACATCCGGCACAGGCTCAGCTTCGGAAATAGAGTTGACAAAAACAGTAATCTGATCGTTGGCGGATTTGGCTATTATTGCAAGATCCGAAAGAGAAACTATTTTGGCATCGGTTATCCACCTGTCCTTTGCAGATCTGACATTGACAATAAAAAGTCCCTTGTATTTTGTTTTGAGCGCTTTATCTAAATTCACGGAAAAATTCTGCAGCCAGTTTTTTCTATCGGTTAATTTAATTTTTTCGTTATATAATTCTTTGCCGTAATCGCCAGGAGAATATTCCCTGTAGTAATGGTAATAATCCTCTTCGTAATCATAATGATAATTATATCCGGCATTCTGATTAAGAAAATGCACTATATTATTTTTGAATATCTGAGATACCTCCACTTCGGCTTCCGAAATATTGACTGCATTGACATCCAGGTTTTTCAAGCCCGGCCGCATAAGGTACAACCCGCTTTTATCTGTGAAATTAATGGAGGGATCAAGATTTACGAATACAACTTCCTGTTCATAATCAAAATCAAGAATTCCGCCGTAAAGGCCCGGGAGTCCTTTCCTTATTTTCAGGTCGGCAGATTGGACATCATAAAAATTTCCTTCTATCCTAAATGAATTTTCATTTACAAAAAAGTTTAAAGCCTTATCCGGTTTTATGCTTACAAAATCTTTTAACCTTTTATCATCTACGGTCTGGGTTGTATACACGAGGATCCAGCTGTTGGTACCGTCAAAGCCGGAACTAACCGAAGTTATTGCCAATTCTGTAATTGGGGGGAGCTTCTGCTCGAATTTTCTTTCATCTGCTAATCCTTTTTTGCCGACAACCGATATTAAACCGTCTTTAATGCTGACAGATAATCCCTGCTCTTTTTTTGTTTGACTTATTTCTCCGAAATTTATAGCGATTATATCCGAAGGTGCTTCAGACATAATCTGGTAGTCGGTTTTCGGTTCGTCGTCTCTTTTAACTTCAAGGTATTTTTTAAGCTTCAAGGGATCTACCGGATAATTAAAATATAAATTCCCCTTAATGCTTATTTTGTAATTTTGATTTGGAATTTGGCTCCAGAAAAACTCCGCTTTAACTGCATCGAAATCGGGTGTGTGGAATTCGTAATCTTCAAAATCACTCGATAATTTAGTTTTAAATAAAACTTTATCTGTTATTTCTGCTTTATACGACTGTATCGGCTCAAGCGGGTAATCCGGGGAAAAAATTAATGTGTTGCCGGAGAGCCATTTAAATTTGCCTTCAATCTTCGGCTCGAAGATCACAAACTGATCAGTCATCCATTTATTCTGCTGATCAAGTGGAGCAAGATTTTCCGAAAATTCTATTGTGAAAGTGGTAAGATTTGCAACTTCTCCTGTAGGCGAGAAATCTTTCACTGTAACTGTATTTTCCGCACTGCAGCCGTACAGAAATAATAAAGTTAATAATATGAAAATAGATATGGAATTTTTCACCCTTTTCTCCTTTCATAATTTAAAGGAAAGTTTGGCCCTGTTAGGTTCAGAATGAAGTAAACTTCAAATCTAAAATAATAAACGGAAGCGAAATGGAAAAGAAAAAAAATGAATGTCGTATAATATTGTTGCTAAGAAATTAATTCAATTGCACTCCGGACTTCCTCATTTATTGTATTTCACTTCTCATCTTGCTATTTTTTATCCTCAATTTTATTAAGCTTCCATTTTGACGTAATTAAAAACAGGATGAATAGATGCTGGAACTTCAAAGGACTATTGCCAAAGCTGTTTCATTAACGGGGATCGGACTGCATACAGGTACGGAGTGCAGCCTTACTTTTAAGCCTGCTCCGGAAAATTACGGAGTAAGATTTAAGAGAATTGATCTCGGAGGCAATCCTGAAATTCCTGCTACCAGCGATTATGTGGTGGATATTTCCAGAGGCACTACTTTGGGAATGGGTGAAGCTAAAGTCCATACCGTAGAGCATGTGCTTGCTGCAATTGTTGGGCTGCAGATCGATAATATTGTTATAGAGCTCGATGGAATTGAACCTCCCGTCGGTGACGGCAGCTCTCTTCCCTATGTAAAAATATTAACGGAAGCAGGATTTGTCGAACAGGATGCGCCTAAAGATTATTTAATTATTAATGAAACGGTCATGTACCATGATGAAGAGAAGCAAATTGATATTGTTGCATTGCCGCTGGACGGATATCGAGTAACAGTCATGGTAGATTACCAGAATCCTGCCTTGGGAAGTCAGCATACAGGTATGTTTAACCTTGAAAAGGAATTTGAATCTGAATTTGCGCCTGCAAGGACTTTCTGCTTTTTAAGCGAAGTCGAGATGCTTGCAAACGTTGGTTTGATCAAAGGCGGAGATATTAATAACGCAGTTGTTATAGTGGACAGGAATTCCTCCGATGAAGAGCTCGAAAAAATGAGGCAGAAGATCGGGATAAAAGAAAGATTATCTTTAGGCAACAACGGAATCCTGAACAATAAAGAATTAAGGTTCAAAAATGAGCCTGTAAGGCATAAGCTTTTAGACTTAATGGGAGACCTTGCATTGATCGGAGCGCCTCTGAAGGCACAGATACTGGCGGCAAGACCGGGCCACAAAGCTAATGTTGAATTTGCTAAACAGATTAGAAAATTATATCAGCAGAAAAAGCTTGTAAAGAAATTCCAGTTTGTTAAGAAGGAAGGAATCGTCTTCGATATCAACGCAATACAGAGAATTCTTCCTCATCGTTACCCGTTCCTGATGGTCGATAAAATAATTCATCTCGAGCTTGACAAAAAAGTAATCGGGGTAAAATCCGTATCGGTTAATGAGCCTTTCTTCCCGGGTCATTTTCCCGGTCAGCCCGTGATGCCGGGCGTACTTATAATTGAAGCAATGGCCCAGACAGGCGGTATTCTTCTTTTAAATTCTCTTCCTAATTACGAGGAAAAACTTGTTTATTTTATGCAGATAAACAATGCGAAATTCAGGAAAACCGTTGTACCCGGAGATCAGCTCTTTTTGGAAGTGGAATTGACAAGCAAGAAAAGCAAAGTGTTCCTGATGAAAGGGAAAGCAATAGTCAACGATCAGCTTGTTGCAGAAGCAGAATTTATGGCAGGAGTGGTTGATCGTGATATGCAAAAAAATAATGGCAGCATTTAATTTATTTACCGGCAAAATCTCTTGAGGAATTCATAGGGGAATATTATTCTTCTAAAATATTAAGAAAATAATATGAACAATATCCATCCTACTGCAATCGTTAGTCCCAGGGCCCGGCTGGGGAACAACATTACCATTCTTCAATATGCAATAATTCAAGATGATGTAGAAATCGGGGATGATTGCTCTATCGGTCCTTTTGCTGTTTTATACGACGGTGCGCGTGTCGGTAACCGTGTAAAAATCTCCCAGTCCGCTTCAATTGCACACGTGCCCCAGGATTTACATTATAACGGTGAACCTACTATTTTTGAAATCGGCGACGATTCGATCATACATGAATTTGTAACGCTGCATAAAGGTACTCAGGAAACAAAAAGATCCTGTATAGGGAAGAATTGTTTTTTGATGGCTTATTCACATGTTGCGCATGATTGTACAGTGGGCGATAATGTAATTCTATCCAATGGAGTTCAAATCGGCGGGCATTGCATTATAGAAGATTACGTAATTATCGGAGGATTAACACCGGTGCATCAATTGTGTAAAGTGGGGGCTCATTCAATGACCGGCGGCGGTTTCCGTATTACTCAGGATTTGCCTCCTTATATTTTAGCCGGCCATCATCCTCTCAAATATTCGGGATTAAATGTAATCGGGCTGCGCCGGAGAGGTTTTTCAAATGAAGATATATCAATCTTAAAAAAAGCTTATTCCTATCTATATGATAACTCTTTAAATGTTTCCCAGGCAAAGGAAAAAATCTCTGTAGAATTGGGAGAAAATCAATATGTTAAAAAAATGCTTGAATTTCTAAACAGCAGCAAAAGAGGAATTATAGGGAAGTGAATTGGAAATATTTCAATACCGGATTTAGTGACGGCTGTTCAAATATGAAAATCGATATACACCTTGCGGAAATATGCCGGCCTGAGGAGGTATATTTCAGATTATATAGGTGGAAACCATATTGTATTTCACTCGGTGCCAACCAGGACTTGAATTCTGTTGATGCCTTTAAAGCTGCGGCAGACGGTATTGATATCGTAAAGAGACCGACAGGAGGCAGGGCAATCCTACACTCGGAAGAGATTACTTATTCCGTCGTCTATCC
>DATKLQ010000211.1:0-9684 GCA_035542335.1 Ignavibacteriaceae bacterium
TGCTATTTTTTTATTTAAAAATATTTGTCTTCCGAAAACTTCTTCAAAAATATGTTCGTCACCGAATTTTCTCTTTAAAAAAGATTTTAAGGAATCAATAAACTGCTGCTGATTTAATACACCGGCAGTTATCTTCAGCTCTTTTAAAAAACTTTCATTTTCGGCAACTGCATGATCCGCCGTTAGGAATAAAAGATATTTTCCTTTACCGATTTCGGCATCAAGGTAATCAAGCAGCTCTGTAATCTGCTTATCGAACTTGATATATAAGTCCTCAACTTCAACCGAGTTCGGTCCGTAGGCATGACCAACATAATCTGTCGATGAAAAGCTTACCGCAAGAAAATCAGGGTAAGAGTTTTTTCCCATGTTCTCATTTTTAATGACGGCTTTTGCGAGCTCGATTAAAAGCTGATTCCCGAATGGGGTGCTTATTAATTTTCCGTATTTATCTTTATTATCCAGGTTTTTAAATGTATGTGGAAAAGATACTTTGCCTTCGGAAAATACATCCTCTTCATAGGGTGTTTCATCTTTTGTACTAACAGAATACTGTGAAAGAGGGAGCGAAAGTTTCCAGCTTTGAGAAAGGTAATTATCAGGCAATTTTTTTTCATTAAATTGTACCAGCCAATTGGGAAGATAGTCCATATAATATGAGGATGAAATAAATCTTCCGGTAGTGTGTTCATACCAGTATGCAGCGTCGGCAGATTGCCCGCCCGGTAAAATCGCCGCCCTGTCTTTAATAGAAATGCTGATTACTTTTGATTTGCCGCTGGTGGCAATTTTCAGCTGGTCGGTAATTGTAGAAGCAAGCAGCCGCTTAGGCGAATTATTCCCTTCAATTCCATCGGTTCCGATTCCGTGTACGGATGAATCTTCCGTACAGTAAACCTCCTTATTTTCAGTTTTGTCGAACCAGGTATTATTAATAATCCCGTGATAAAAAGGTGTTGTGCCTGTGTAGACGGACGCATGACCCGGTCCGGTTACCGTGGGTACATAATTATAATGTGCAAAAGTGAAATTCGTGCCTTCATCCATTAATCTTTTCAGCCCTCCCTCTCCAAAATTATTGTAGAAGCGGGTAATATAATCGTAACGCATCTGATCGACGACAATTCCGACTACCAATTTTGGAGCCCTGTCATTCTGAGGAAAAACGTTCCAAGGTATTAGAATTATTAAAAGAATTATTGAATTTATTATTCGCATTTTTAAATCCTGAAAAAAATTTCTTTATGAAATATAAAAACTGAATATTATTTTATCATTAAATAATATTTACAAGCTCCTTTATATCTGAAATAATGAAGTCCGGTTTTTCGGCGGTCAATGCTTCCGGCAGCCTGTATCCGTATGCAGCGGCGCAGGTGAAAGCGCCGGCATTCTTGCCGCACCTGATATCAAGCTCGGAATCTCCTGCCATCAGAGTGTTTGAGGCCTGCATATTCAAATCCTTACAGATGAACAAAAGCGGCTCTGCCGATGGTTTAATGCTTATTCCGTCTCTTCTTCCCATTATCATTGAAAAATATTTTTTAAGCCTGAAATGATCCATGATTTTGTCGGCCTGGTCCTGAACTTTTGTTGTTAAAAGTGATACCTGAATTTTCTTTGTTTTTAGAATTTCGAGGGTTTCGATGACTCCCGGGTAAATAATTGATTCGTCAATAAAATCAAAATAATAGCTTTTGTATACATTTATAAAATGCTCAATATCGGGTACCGGAATTTTCAATTCATTAAAGATGCTAAAGAAATGCTGACCTATTCTTTTCTGGAATTCTTTCCCTTGAAGAGGCTCGGTTATCTCCAGAAATTCCAAGGCTTTAATGGTGCTTTTGTAAATAGTATTGTAAGAATCCATCAAAGTGCCGTCAAGATCGAAGCATACATGTTTAATTTTTCTTTTTTCTTTCATAAATTTATTTCAAAGAATAATCAGGAGGTTTATAATTTTCCTAAAGGATAAACCAGCTGCTGTCGGCCTCTTAATATCAGCGTTCTTCCTGCCTAAATATGCAGTAAAAAATTGTTGGCAAAAGATTTGCTGTTATCATTGATTAATCAATATAGTGGCTGAAAATGATGAGACTAAAGTAAAGAAATTATGCTGCTGATGGGAATTAAATTGTAATAATTACTTAAAAATTTTCCGCTTAGTTTTAAAACCCAGGCAGATATTAAAGCTTTTTTATTTCTCGGCAGTTTTTTTAAATAATAAAAATCAAAAAAGTTCAATGAAAGGAATCATATGAAAAAAAATTACTTATTCTTTGGTATTATCCTAATTTTTCTCTTCATGGGAATAAAATCGGAGACATTTGCTCAAAAAAGCCCCGTCATGTATTTCTGCGAAAAGTGGGGAAACAGCGGTGAAGTGGGAATCGGAGACCGTTTTCATAAAGGTTATCTCACAGTTGTTGTAAAATGCGATCATGCTCTTCATTTAAAAGATGTCCATATTCAATTTGATAAATGGAATGCAAATACAGAGGCCTTTGATTATTATAAAAAGTTCGATTATACCTTAGAACCGGATATGAATTATGTTTATTTCTCTAAGAATGAAAGCTCCGATATGAGTTTTGATGAATCTGGCATTTATAGAGTATTTCTTCTGGATGATGATAATGAGACAATTACCAGCGCTTTAATTGAAATAATTGATTAACCTCTTCCTGTTATATCACAATTACAGGCGGCGTACTTATAGCCGCCTTTTTATTTATAGTTTACCCTTAATTGTAATCACATCCTAAAGATCATCAGCCGTTTTTATCTCTCCATTTCTCTTTCCAATTATTTACATTGGACCAGGATTTACAGGATTTTTTACCAGGATTACCAGGATTAGGATTAACTGGATTATTGGGATTAACAGGATTTTTAGAAAGACCAAATATTATGTATGATGTATTAATTGTAGGTGCGGGTCCGATCGGACTTAGCTGCGGTATTGAAGCCGAAAAAAGGAATCTTAATTATTTAATAATTGAAAAGGGATGTTTGGTTAATTCTATTTATAATTATCCGATCAACATGACCTTCTTCTCTACCTCCGAGCGGCTTGAAATAGGAGATGTTCCTTTTGTATCGCACGGAGATAAACCGACCAGGAGAGAAGCGCTTGAGTATTACAGGAGGGTTAAGTCTTCATGGAAATTAAATATCAATTCATATGAAAATGTTCTTGAAGTAAAAGAAGAGGGGCCGGGGTATATTGTATATACGAGCAAAGGAGAATATTTAAGCCGGAATATAATTGTAGCCACCGGCTACTTTGATAATCCCAATCTTTTAAATGTACCGGGCGAGGATCTTCCTAAAGTTCGGCATTACTTTAAAGAAGCGCATCCCTATGCATATCTGAAGATCATTGTAGTGGGTGCGGGAAATTCGGCCGTCGATGCAGCTCTTGAAACGTACAGGCGCGGGGCTGAGGTTACTATGGTGATTAGGGAGGAAAAATTAAAAGATTCAATTAAATACTGGGTGAAGCCGGATATAGAAAACAGGATTAAAGAAGGATCAATTAAAGCATATTTTAAATCATGCATTAATATGATTAAAGAAGATGAAGTGCTTATCCGTACACCGAAAGGGTTTTTAAAGGTTCAAAATGATTTTGTGCTTGCGATGACCGGTTATCATCCCGATTTTAATTTTTTAAAAAGAGTCGGGATAAAAATCCCGGAAAATGAAAATATGGAGCCGTTTTTTGACCATGAAACATTTGAAACCGATCGCAAAGGAATTTTTTTAGCCGGTGTAGTCTGCGGAGGTATGGATACCGGTAAATGGTTTATAGAAAATTCAATATCCCATTCTAAAAAAATCTTCGAATACCTTGAAAGTGCCGGAAGATTTAAACCTTTCGAAAGATAAAAATCCTCTTCAGATAATTAATTTTTTCATTGAATCCGAGCCCTAATAGCAGTATTTTTGAATCCGTAAATTTTTGTAACAAGAAAAAATAATTTCGGAGTAATAATGTCAAAAAAAATTCAAGAACTGTTAGGGAATGAAGCGGATTCATTGCTGAGCTATAAGGCCAAATTTCCAAAAGAACAATTAAATCTGCCCGGGCCGGATTTTGTGGATAGAATCTTTTCTCATACCGACAGAAATATAAACGTTTTGAAAAACCTTCAATGGATTTTCTCTACAGGCAGGTTAACAGGTACAGGATACCTTTCCATTCTCCCGGTAGATCAGGGAATTGAACACTCTGCAGGTGCATCGTTTGCCCCCAATCCCCAGTATTTTGATCCTGAAAATATCGTAAAGCTCGCAATTGAAGGCGGCTGCAATGCAGTTGCTTCTACTCTCGGCGTTCTGGGAATGGAATCAAGAAAGTATGCGCATAAAATTCCTTTCATTGTAAAATTAAACCATAATGAGCTTTTAACTTTTCCGAATAAATTTGATCAGATAATGTTCGGCAGCGTTGAACAAGCCTGGGATTTGGGTGCAGCTGCAGTCGGAGCAACAATTTATTTCGGTTCCGATGAAAGCACAAGGCAGATCCAGGAAGTCAGCATGGCATTCCAACATGCGCATGAAATGGGATTAGCTACTGTTTTATGGTGTTACCTTAGAAACCCAGAATTCAAAAAAGATAAAGATTATCATGTCTCCGCAGATTTAACCGGACAAGCTAACCACCTCGGTGTTACTATTGAGGCCGATATTATTAAGCAGAAGCTCCCCGAGAATAACGGCGGCTACAACGCACTTAAATTCGGCAAGACTCATAAAAAAGTTTACTCCGATCTTACAACTGATAATCCGATTGATTTATGCAGGTACCAGGTAATAAACAATTATATGGGAAGAGCGGGATTGATCAACAGCGGCGGTGCTTCCGGTGAAAATGATTTTGCCGAAGCCGCAAAAACTGCAGTTATTAATAAAAGAGCGGGCGGTATGGGCTTGATCTCGGGAAGAAAAGCATTCCAGAGACCGATGGCCGACGGCGTGAAGCTTTTGAATACAATTCAGGATGTCTATTTAGACAAAGATATTACCGTTGCCTGATTTTTTCTAAAACCGGGATTTGGGAAAATAATCTCAAATCCCTCCTTTTTATATCACATCAAAAAAGTTCGACCTTTTTCTTTCCTTTCATATAATTATCTTGATATTTGCGTATGAAACTGCTTCTGTCATATCTTAAAAGCTATTGGAAACTGGTGCTGCTGGCTTTGATCCTGGCCGCAATAAATCAGATTTTCTCCCTTCTCGATCCGTATATCTTCGGTAGGATGATCGACAAATACGGAACAAAATTCAATCAATATTCTTCGGGGGAATATCTCAGCGGAATTGCTATGCTGCTGGGAGCAATTATAGGAGTAGCCTTTGTTTCCCGGGTAGCAAAAAATTTCCAAGACTATTACGTAAACGTAATTACTCAGAGGCTGGGGGCAAGGATCTATTCCGACGGGATAATGCATTCGCTCCGGCTGCCCTACCAGCTTTTTGAAGATCAAAGAAGCGGAGAGACGCTTGGAAAGCTTCAGAAGGTAAGAACGGATACCGAACGGCTCATAAATGCAATGGTGAATGTTTTATTTACTACCCTGGTCGGATTGGTTTTTGTTTTTGTTTATTCATTCAATGTTCACTGGATAATTGCCCCGGTATTTTTCTCCGCGGTTCCATTGCTCGGATTTATAAGCTCGGTATTAAGCAAAAAAATTAAATCTATTCAAAAGACGATTGTTTCACAAACAACCGCATTGGCCGGAACTACTACCGAATCATTGAGGAATATAGAACTTGTAAAGAGTTTGGGCCTTGATAACCAGGAGATCAATAGATTAAATTCAACTACCGAACGGATTCTTCAGCTGGAACTTAAAAAGGTAAAATATATCAGGAGATTGAGCTTCATCCAGGGAACATCCGTTAATTTCCTGAGGACGAGCATTATTTTCTTAATGCTTTACCTGATTTTTTTAGGTGAAATTCAGATTGGCCAGTTCATAACTTTGACCTTTTATTCTTTCTTTATATTCGGTCCTCTCCAAAGTCTCGGCGATATAATTAATATTTACCGCGAAGCTGAAGTGTCCCTGGAAAATTTCCAGGAAATACTGAATCTCCCGAAAGAAACCAAGCCCCTCAATCCCGCTTTGCTCGGAGACATTAAATCTTTAAGGTTTGATGAAGTAAGTTTTCAGCATCAGACATCTAAAGCTAAAGCGCTGCAGGATATCTCTTTTTCTGTAAGTAAAGGAGAGACCATTGCATTTGTTGGTCCGTCTGGATCGGGTAAAACTACTCTGGTAAAGCTTCTGGTGGGGCTTTATAAACCTCATACCGGCAGAATCTATTACAATATGGTCCCCGGTGAGAATATCAATTTTGATGAATTGAAGGTTCAGATCGGTTTTGTTACACAGGATACACAGCTTTTCTCCGGTACAATTAGGGAGAATCTTTTATTTGTAAATCCAGGAGCTTCCGATGAAGAATGTCGTGAAGTTCTGGAAAAAGCCGCTGCACAGAGTTTAATGGCAAGAGCAGATAAAGGATTGGATACTTTAATCGGAGAGGGAGGGGTCAAAGTTTCGGGAGGGGAGAAGCAGCGTTTATCCATTGCCCGTGCGCTTTTAAGAAAACCGCGGCTGCTTGTATTCGATGAAGCTACTTCAGCGCTGGATTCGCTGACAGAAGAGGATATTACCGAAACAATAAAAGATATTTCGGCAGACAATAAACTCATTACAATTTTGATTGCCCACAGGCTGTCTACTATAATGCATGCGGACAGAATATATGTTCTTGAAAAAGGAAAAATAATCGAGTCCGGTCCTCATGATGAATTAGTTGATCTTAAGGGGCTTTATTATGCGATGTGGCGTCAGCAGATCGGAGAGAGAGAACTTGTTTCAGGAAATGGGGGAAATAATCATTTAAAATTTAAACCCGAGATTTATACTCCCGAGAAAAATTCTGCTTTACAGGATGTTAATTCGGAACAAAGCCGGGAAGCCGAAAAGGTCAGAAGATAATTCAGATTAAAGAGTTTTTTAAAAAGGAATTATTTGCCTTGTAGGAGAAAGTCTGCAATTTTTCCCAAATCTTTGACGTCAACCTGGTTAAAGGGAGGCATTATTGTTCCCGGGAAATCCTTTTTGTACTCCTGCATTCTTTCCGTATCCATGTATGAATTGGGATTACGGAGATAGTTAATTAATTGATCCCTGCTCCAAAAATTTTTGACAGACGATAAATCCGGTCCAATTTTACTCCCCTTTAATTCGGGTCCATGGCATGATGTACAGCCAAGCCTTTTCACCAGTTCTGTCCCCGTAATCTCCTCTGAACTCATATCGGTTTGAGGGACAGGGTTCTCTACTGTATTTACTTTTTCCGTCTTTTCCTCTTTTGTCAATCTATTTAAAAGAAATAAAACAATGAATAAAAATAAAAAGGAAGCTACCCAGATTTGAGGTTTTGTCATAACTGTTTTTTAATAATTTGTGGTCAAAACTTATTGAAAAAGATTTTGCGGAACAAGGAGAGGAGTGGAGTAATGGAGTAGTGGAATAATGGAATGTTGGAATGATGGAATGATGGAATATTGGATTCCATCATAACGAAATTTGAGAAAAAATCTCTTAGATCCGGGTACCTGATGCCTGATACCGGATTGACGAATTGTGTTCGATATTCATTATTCGAATGTTGGTCGTAGACTCCGTCAGAGTCTACGGACTCTGACAAGATATTCGAATTTTTTTTTAAAAGTTTAGGGTATCAAATCCAAAATCCGGCCACCCCCAGCCGAAAGCTAAAAATTCGAAATCCGAAATCCGCAATCCGAAATTACAATAGATGGACCCGAAAGAACTTGGCAATTCTGTATCAATAGAATCATACGCAATTATGCCTAAATTGACCCGGATTTTTTTTCATATTTTTATTAAAACTTTATTATGGAAAAACAGAACCGTCTTGCTGCCGAGAAAAGCCCATATCTCCTCCAACATGCAAATAATCCTGTCGATTGGTTTCCCTGGGGGGAAGAAGCTTTTTCAAAAGCCGCCGAAGAAGAGAAGCCGGTTTTCTTATCGATCGGCTATTCGACTTGTCATTGGTGCCATGTAATGGAAAAAGAGTCTTTTGAAGACAATGAAATTGCCGGATTAATGAATGATGCTTTTATTTCTATAAAAGTTGACAGGGAAGAGAGGCCGGATATTGATTTCATTTATATGACTGTATGCCAGATGCTGACGGGTGCCGGGGGATGGCCGTTAACTATAATCCTGACACCGGATAAAAAACCTTTTTTTGCAGGCACTTACTTCCCTAAGGAGAACCGCTTCGGCAAAGTGGGAATTAAAGAACTGATCCCCAGAATAAAAGAGTTGTGGAAAACAAACCGGCAGGAAATTAATAATTCTGCCGGGGAAATTTATTCGGCGCTTCAGAATTATGCAAAAATTGAACCCGGATCCAAACTTACTGAAGATATTCTTGACGAAGCTTATAAAGATTTGGAAAAGAGATTCGATCCGCAATTCGGAGGTTTTGCCGATGCCCCCAAATTTCCCACGCCCCATAATTTACTCTTCCTTTTAAGATATTTTAAAAGAAGAAGTCAACCTAAAGCCCTGGAAATGGCTGAAAAGACTTTAAGAGAAATGAGAAAAGGCGGAATATTTGATCAGATCGGTTTTGGTTTTCACCGCTACTCAACAGACAGGGAATGGCTGGTCCCTCATTTTGAAAAGATGCTGTACGATCAGGCCCTTATTGCCGAAGCCTGCATTGAAGCGTATCAGCTTACAAAAAAAGATATTTATAAAAAGATTACTGAAGAAATTTTTGAATATGTCCTCCGGGATATGACCTCCCCGGATGGAGGATTCTATTCAGCCGAAGATGCCGACAGCGAAGGTGAAGAAGGGAAATTTTATTTATGGAAATATGATCAGTTAAAAGAAATTTTAAATGGAAATGCGGAATTAATTTTGCAAATATTTAATGTAAAACCTCAGGGTAACTGGTTTGATCCTGTACATGGAGGATACAATGGAACTAATATTCTCCGCCTTCAAAAAGGTTTGGACGAATTAGCCAAGGAATCTGGATTGTCCGCAGATATTCTTATTAAAAAAATTAATTCAGCCAGGGAAAAGATTTTTCAACATAGAAAGCAGAGAGTCCATCCTTTTAAAGACGATAAAATCCTAACCGACTGGAATTCTTTAATGATATCGGCATTTGCAAAAGCTTCCGCTGCATTCAATAATGCTTATTATTTAAATGCCGGCGAGAATGCTGCTTCCTTTATTTTTAATAATTTGTTTGATTCTAAGGGATTACTTTTGCACCGCTACAGGCAGGATAATTCGGCAATAATTGCTAACGCAGACGATTATGCTTTTTTCATTGCTTCATTAATAGATTTATATGAAGCATCTTTTAATACCTATTATTTAAAAAAAGCTCTTGAGCTTACAAAACAAATGCTGGAGCATTATTGGGATAATGTCTACGGAGGTTTTTTCTTTACGCCCGATTTTGCAATGGAACAACAAATCGTCCGGAATAAGGAAGTATACGACGGAGCCGTTCCGTCAGGTAATTCAGTTGCTCTTCTGAACCTGCTGAAGCTGGGCAGAATAACCGCCGATCCCCAACTTGAAGAAAAAGCTT
>DATKLQ010000212.1:0-2723 GCA_035542335.1 Ignavibacteriaceae bacterium
TACTCACCAGGTCGGAAGAACAGGCGGCGGACTCTGCGGAGAAATTTTCAAACCTCGGAGCCGAAGTTATTTCATTCCCCACTTTAGAGATTGCCCCGCCCGATAATTGGCAGCAGTTTGATGATATCGTCCTGTCGCATGAAAGAATAGATTTTTTAATTTTTAATTCGGCAAATGCAGTAAGGATGTCCCTCAAAAGGCTTGAGGATTCGGAAATTAACTTTGACTTCAACAGTGTTGACATAATTGCAGTGGGTAAAAAAACCGCGGAAGAGTGCAAGAGAAAGAACATCCCGGTAAAATTGATCCCGAAAGATTTCAGCAGCAGAGGCCTCTTGAATGAATTATCCTCTTATGATTTAAAAGAAAAAATAATTTTTATACCACGCTCTGCTATCGGAAGGAACGAGCTTCCGGAGGGTTTGGAATCAATGGGCGCAGTTGTAAAAACGGCCCCTGTCTATAATGTCACTGTGCCGGCATATGAGACCGTAAAACCTTACATTGAAAAATTAGAGGGCTGCAAGCCGGATTTATTCATTTTTACAAGCCCTTCAAGTTTCGAAAATTTTCTTTCAATTTTAAATATCTCTAATCCTGTTGAATATTTTAAAATGTTAACCGTTGCCGCAATCGGACCAACAACAAAAGAATCGATTGAAAAAAGGCAGGTTAAAGTTGATATAATTCCTTCAGAATATTCTGTGGAAGGATTAGTAACAGCGATAATTAATTATTATAGAAAGTGAAATTGTTTAACTGATAACTGTCTAACTGTTAAATTGCTGAGCTATAAAATAGCAATTTGACAATTTAACAATTTGACAATTTAACAATTTACATGGAGACCCTTGAGCAAATTAAAGAACGATCTCTTTCTTCGTGCATGTAAAAGGAAAGCAGTTGAAAGGACTCCCATTTGGATAATGCGGCAGGCCGGGAGATATCTGCCTGAATACAGGGCGGTCAGGGAGAAGTATGATTTTCTTACCATGTGCAAAACTCCTGAAATAGCCGCGGAGGTAACAATCCAGCCGGTTGACATTATCGATGTTGATGCTGCTATTATCTTCTCAGACATACTTGTAATTCCCGAAGCCATGGGGATGAAACTTGAAATAGAAGAAGGAAAAGGACCTATTTTACATAATCCCATAAAAGATGAAAAGGATATTAAATCTTTAAAACGTCTAGATCCGTGTAAAGATCTGAAGTTTGTTCTTGATGCGGTCTCTCTTACAAAAAAAGAACTGAACGGCAGGGTGCCTTTAATAGGATTCAGCGGCTCTCCGTGGACTCTTTTAGTTTATATGGTTGAAGGGAAAGGTTCTAAAAATTTTTCTGAAATAAAAAAATTGATTTATAATAATCCCGGACTTGCTCATGTAGCACTAAATTTGCTTAGCGATTCGACGACTGATTACCTAAATGCACAGATTGAAGCAGGTGCAGATGCCGTGCAGATTTTTGATACCTGGGGCGGCATTCTTTCCCGGGACGATTTCGAGGAATTTTCATTATCATATATTTCAAAGATCATCAGTCAACTTAAGCTTAAGAACAAACCGGTAATTGTTTTTGCTAAAGGAGTTCATTATAAACTTAGAAAAATAGCAAAATGCGGCGCGGATGTAGTCAGTCTTGATTGGACAATGGACATCGGGAAAGTTAGAAGTAAAATAGGTTATGAAGCCGCAATACAGGGAAATTTGGATCCCACAGTATTATATGGGAGCTATGAGAAAATAAAGAGTGAAGCAATAAAAGTTTTGGATTCTTTTGGCGAAGGCAATGGTCATGTATTTAATCTTGGGCATGGAATTCTGCCCGATGTCGATCCTGAAAAAGCCATGTATCTGGTGAAAATAGTAAAAGAGCAAAGCATAAAGTATCATGAACAAACCTAGGCATGAATGCATGATTGCACGGATGAATGAGGTAATCGGATGTAATTTCATACAATCAAACACTCATGCAGCCATGCAAACAAAGCATATTACGGAGTAATGATGTTTGAAATAGATCTAAAAAAATTTAAGAAATACGATAAGCCGGGACCAAGATACACCAGCTACCCTACTGCTCCTCAGTTTAACGAAAATTTTAAAGCCGACCAATACCTGGATGAAATTTTAAAAACCAACTACGGAAGCAATCTCCCCGATCTTTCTCTGTATTATCATCTTCCTTATTGCGATACGCTTTGTTACTTCTGCGGATGCAATATGATCATTACAAGGAATAGAGACAGAGTAAAAGAATACACCAGGTATCTGAAAAAAGAAACAGATATGATAAGAAGCTACCTGCTTCCCGATAGAAAGGTTACACAGCTTCATTGGGGGGGAGGAACACCTACTCATCTTAATCCTGATGAAATTAATGATTTAGCTTCTTTCATTAGTGTATCCTTTAATTTTAAAAAAAATTCCGAGAACGGCTGTGAAATAGATCCAAGAGGATTGACAAAAGATCATCTCGAAGCTTTAAGAAAAAACGGTTTTAATAGAATCAGCATGGGCGTCCAGGATTTTAATGAGAAAGTGCAGAAATCGGTGAATAGGATCCAGCCGGAGGATATAACCAGGCAGACGGTTAATTGGGTACGGGAACTCGGCTTTTCCAGCATTAACCTGGATTTAATTTATGGGCTTCCGTTTCAATCGGTTGAATCCTTTGCAGATACGGTTAAAAAAATTATTGATATTTCTCCGGATAGAATT
>DATKLQ010000213.1:0-16842 GCA_035542335.1 Ignavibacteriaceae bacterium
TGGGGTTATGTTATAGTTACAATTGTTGAACACCTGTCTCACCTTGGCCTAGCTCGCCTTGGCCGAGCCAAGGCAGGTCTACGATGTTCTTCCAAGAGAAAGGAAACTTTATATTAATTCAAATTGGAAAACTTCGTAGAAGCTTTACTATTGTAAAAAAATAAACCAATAAAAAACAAATCCCCGTAGAGGATTAACAATAAATTATTTTTCCCAACTATAAATGATTATGAAAATATATTTAATCTATTGAAGTACTAAAACACTTCCCGATTTACTGTTTAGCTCCACTTTTAATTTTCCATCATTTGCTTCATAAACTTTATCTTCATTAAAAACATCTTTATAAATACCTGGATTCAATAAGACTTCGATATTCTGAGCAGCGGGATTATTATTCAAAATAACAATTACTTTTTGGTTCTCATAATTTCTCCCAAAGGCATAAATCTCATTTTTATCATCGGTTAATATTGTTTTAAAATCTCCCAGCTGCAAGGCCGGATGCGAGTTTCTTATCTGAATTACTTTTTTATAATAATTAAACATATCATCATCGAATTTCACTTCATAAGATACAGGACGTTTCGATTGATCGGGCAGCAGCGATTCATTTTCAAACTTCATTTCTTTCCAGGTCATCGGCTTCCGGTCGCATGGATCGTTTGCGCCCCACATGCCTGCTTCATCGCCGTAGTAAACCATCGGTGCGCCCAAATAGGCCATCTGGAACAAAATCATCAACTTCTGAATTTTCTTTTCCGATTCGTCAGGCTTCCTTGTATCATATTCCGGGTTTTCAGCTTTAGTGAGCGGATGAAACTCATTCCATTTCCTGTACAAGCCTAAATTTTTATTTACAATGTGGGAAGAAAGTCTCTGTGTATCATGGCTGTCCATCAAATTCTGCTGCACATAGGAAACACATTCCGGGTACATTTCTCTCAGCTCTCTCTGGAGCTTGTCAAATTCAGAAGTATTTATCTTATGCTTTTCATTCACAAAATACTCAGAGCATGTATAAAGGAACGGGTAGTTCATTACTGCATCGAACTCGTCTCCTTTCAGGTACGGCTTAAAGCCCTTTAAGCTGTCGACAAAAACCTCACCCGTCAGGTAAGCATCCGGATTAATACTTTTTACTAGCTTGCGCCAGTCCTTCCAGAACTTATGATTGACGCAGAAAGCAACGTCGAGACGCCAGCCGTCAATGCCGGCTTGTATCTCGCCGTTTCCGTAGGGATCCATCCATCTCTTTGTAGCAGCGAAGATATATTTTTTAGGCTCGTCCACGATGCCGTTGGAATCCTCCTTTATTTCCGGCAGATCCTTTACTCCGAACCATCCCTCATAATCAAACTTTTCTCCCGTTTCAGGATTATCCCAACTCTTAACGCTGAACCAGTTGACATACTTCGACTTCTGCTGGTTCTTTTTTAAATCCTGGAAAGCATACGATCTGGTCCCCATATGATTAAATACACCGTCGATAATAAGATACATTCCCCTGCTGTGGAGCTCTTTTACAAGCTTCAGGAAAAGCTTATCCGCGGAGGTCCATTTCCATGTTGAAGGATCATCAAATACTTCCGAAGCTATAATTTTCCTGTCGCCTTCAGGATCAGGCCCGAAGTTAGGATCAATATGATGGTAAGTTGCGCCGTCGTATTTATGAAGCGAGGGTGATTCAAATACGGGGTTCAAATATATTGCCGTAACGCCAAGCTCCTGCAGGTAATTAATCTTATCGATAATACCCTGAATATCGCCGCCGTACCTTCGTCTCTGCATATTGAACCAGATACTCTTCCTGTTCTCCTTTTCATACGGCTGAAGCTCATACCAGTCGGAAGTCCATGGATGTATCTGCCATGGAGAAGAGATATCATACGGCCAGGCTCCTAATAGATTTTCAATCTTCGGATCATTGGAAGGATCCCCGTTACTGAACCTCTCCGGGAATATCTGGTACCAGACTACTTTCTTTGCCCACTGAGGGACAGAATCAATTTCATTTTTTAGAGATAGTTTAGAATTATTTTTTTCTCCCCCTTTTTGTTTTTCTTTTGGACTCATCAGGATACTAAAGAGAAATAAGATTAAAATTGCAGAGTAGAGGAAATAAAAATTTCTTATCATTTTTAAAGCTCATAAGTATTAAAAAAAAATTATTTATTTGAAGTTATTTTTAATATAACTAAGTCGCGCAGTTCTCATTCCGAGGGCTCTCGGAAGCTTCACGCGAAGAAGATGCTGAAATAAATTCAGATGCTGAAATAAATTCAGATGCTGAAATAAATTCAGCATGACAGTGAACAGAAGTGTCATTCTGAGCTTGTCCGCCTTGGCTCGCCAAAGGCGAGACATGTCTCAGAATCTTCAGAACGAAAGAAGATGCTGAAACAAGTTCAGCATGGCAAGCGTGTGATTCCCTTATTTAATCAGGATCATTTTCCTGGCAGAAGCATAGCCGTTGACATTAATTACATAGAAATAGGTGCCGCTGGGATAACCGGCTGCATTCCATTTTACAGTATAGCTGCCGGGATTAAGTTCCTCATTTACCAATACTGCAGCTTCTCTTCCAAGAATATCGAAAACTTTTAAGCTGACAAATCCGAAATCGGAAATCCGAAATCCGAAATTAGTTTCCGGGTTGAAGGGGTTCGGATAATTCTGATCCAGACTATATCCTTCAGGTGGGGCATCATTCCTTTCCACTCCGGTAATTCCGCTTCCGGTTTCATAAACTTTATAACTCCATGCAGGTAAAGTCATTTCTGCATTTTCAGCAAACGAAACCGAATCTCCTGTAAAAGCATCCCTATAGCTCCCCAGGTATAAGCTTCCCTGGAAGGTAAATGTCTGCTCAGTACTTGTTAAATTAAAAACGGCAAATACCCTGCAGTTTTCCTTTTCTCTTACAAAAGCAAAAATTGCCGGATTATTTGTAGTTGTAACACGCTGGAGTTGTGCGCCTGCACTCCCGTTCCAGAGGGCTTTATTCTCTTTCTTCAAGTGAAGGAGAGTTTTATACACGACGGCGAAATGATCCGGCTTCCAGCTTATTTCGTCCTTATCAAAGAATGAGAGGCGGTGATCAAGCCCGGCTTCCTGACCGCTGTAGATAAGCGGCATGCTTCTGAAGGTGCATGTAAGGACCGCAAACTCTTCCGCAGCACCGTCGAAAAGCTCATAGACGGTTCCATACCAGGAATTTTCATCATGATTGGATGTAAAATACATACGGTATTGAGGCGGGAGGTAATTATTATTTTCCTGGGTTGAATAGGTGTTGACAACATTTGCATTGTTAGTTCCTTTAACAATATTAACCAGGATTCCCTTCCCAAACCCATACAGTCCCCAGGCATAAGTCATATCAAAACCGGCCGATTTATATTGTCCACCGTCATCCTCTGCAAGCATGAAGAGATCCGGTTTAAGACTCTTGAGCTCGGTTATTGCTTCCGACCAGAAATCGAGCGGCATAAAGCTGACGGCATCGCAGCGGAAACCATCTATATGTGCTTCGGTTATCCAGTATTTCATGGCATCAATCATATAGGTTCTTAAACCTGGTTTGCTGTAATCGAGCTGAATTACATCTTCCCAGTTGGTGCCTGAGGGAGGAACAAAATTACCGTGAGAATCTTTAACATACCATTCGGGGTGAGTTGTTGTAAGCGTATTATCCCATGAGGTATGATTCCCTACCCAATCCATTAAAACATACATTCCCTTTGCATGTATAGAATCGACGAGAGCTTTAAAATCATCAAGAGTTCCAAATTCAGGGTTGATCCCATAATAATCTTTAACCGAATAATAGCTGCCCAGACTACCGCTGCGGTGCAGAACCCCGATTGGATGAATAGGCATAAACCAGAGAATCCCTGCCCCGAGATCTTTTAATCTGTCTAAATGCGTTTCAAATTCATTAAACGTTCCCGAGCTTGTATACTGCCTGACGTTTACTTCATAGATGGATAGATTATATGTCCATTCCTGATGATCCTGTCCGTATAAGTTAATTATACATGCATGTAAAAGGAAAAGAACCGTCAGCAGGAACCTGTTAAATTTCAAGATATGCTTTCCGTAATTCAAAATTGTATTCATAACTTCTTGTTTTAATTATTCCGGATCATCCAAAAATGAAATCAGCCGGTATCGTATTGAATTAATACCGGCTGAAATAAATATAAAGATGATATCTTTTTATCACCGCGAAGCGGGATCCCGCTTAAGCGGGAAAAAGATATCATCTTTTTTACTAAATCAAACCTTACTTTATCAGCATCATCTTTTTGGTAGCTGTAAAGCTGTTAGCTTTGATTGTATAGAAATAAATTCCGCTGCTTAGATTAGCCGCATTGAAGTCAACTTCATAAACACCGGTTTTCATTTCATTATTCAATAATGTTGCCACTTCCTCGCCCAGTATATTGAATACTTTCAGCGAGACTAAACCTGCTTCAGGAATACTGAATGTAATTTTAGTTGAAGGGTTAAACGGGTTCGGGTAATTCTGGCTCAGCTTATAGGTTATTGCCAGCAATCCTTTATCCTTGACTCCCACAGTAGGACCGCTTTCTTCCGGTTTTGCAGTATTACTCCAGATATCCTGAGGCATTATGTAAGAGGCAGGGAATGTTCTAGGCCCGCTTTGAGGAAGGAACCTAACCCTCATATCCATTTGTGTACCAGCTTCCTGAGTTAGTGTGCCGTTTTTTGAGAAAGCATAGTTATACAGGAATCCATTAAAGTCGGGACCTGCAATTGTAAGAGTGCCGGTATATATCATGTCCTGATCAGGATCAGTCAATTGTAAAACCCTGGGATATCCTCCCGGCCATGAGTAATGATGGACAGCATAATAAAGCGGTAATTGCGGCAGCCAGAATACTGAATCAGTTGCAGGATTAAATAGAGGGCGTGTGCCCTGCGAATCTGCAAGGGTCGCATATGTCATATCTACACTAAATTGACAATCAACGCTTGTTCCCTGCGGAATTACCCAATCAGGCTCGATGCCGTCAAAATATTGAAGTCCTGCTTCCTGATCATCGATACCTTCAAAAGTTATCGGCCGGTCGCGGTTTCCGGCATCCGAAGGATCCAATGAAACCTCCCATCCTGTATTAGAGTAAGGAGTGCTGCCGGTACCGTTCTTTATATAGAATTTATAATGCATTTTGTTATTTAATACTTCATTAACGAACGGAACATCTAAAAACCAATGATCCGGATTCCCGGGGTCCTGGTTCAAGAGGGAGCGAGGAGGTTCGGAATCATTCCACCCGTTAAAGCTTCCGCGAACCTGGACAGAATCGACATTGGGATCGAATACGCCAAATTCATGCAAAACACTCATGTCGACTTCAAAGAAAATATTTCCGTTGCCGGTAGTTACATTTGGATTCGTATTATTCCAATATCTGGATAAAACGTTTCCTGTATCGGAAATACCAGCAATCCTGTTTCTGTCGGGAAGGAAATAATCATCGCCTTCCTGTGGTGATTCCCATGTGCCATTGGCTGCAGTAGTTGCGCTGTAAATAAATTTATAGATTAATAAATTTCCTGATGTCAGAGAATCAACTGTAACAGTATATATTGAATCACCGTCAAGATCTTGCATTTCAATTGCTCCGCCGCCCCAGCCGGTGAAGTTACCTGCTACAAATACATGATCTGTCGACGGATGAAAGGCGCTCTGAGCAGGCAGCTGCATGTCTACGTTAAACGTAACTGAAGTTGAGTCTTTGGTATAAGGTGAGCGGCTGTCAAAGAAATATGGATCCAGAACTACCGTGGCATTTGTTCCCGTATTCATTTCCCTGTTCGGATCCGATTCCCAGCTGCTGGGGGTATAGAAGAATTTATAAAAGATAGCGGTATTCTGCGGCTGACTGGTTATTGTAGCTGTATAGACAGAATCATTATCGCCATCAGTCATATCTACACCAGAGCCCCAGCCATCAAAGCTCCCCCGGACTCTAACTGTATCTGTACCCGGATGAAAACTCCCCGTGACAATCCTGATCTTCATATCGACCTTGAATGTCACATCAGTCGTTTGTGCCTGCAAAAAAGTCCCCGTCACCAGTATCAGGCAAAAAAGTAAAAATACTTTTTTCATAATATGTACCTTCTTTTGTGATTGTTATTAATTAGTTAATTAGATTTTTTATCTTTAGCCTCAGTTTAAAATTTCAACGTCAATCCGAAACTGTGAGTATAGCTTAAAAACTCAAACTGCTGATAGCTGTAATCGAATCCTATAGAGAAAATCCCCAGAGTATAGCTTAAACCTGCCCCAAGAGTAAGCCCTTCCTGATTATCATCAAGAAACAAACCTTTATAACCTCCGCGGAGAAAGACCAGGTTATCCAATAAAGACAATTCACCCCCTACATTCAGGTACTCGGAATTATCATTTGGATGAGTCGCATCGACTGCTAAGGTAAACTTCTGTCCGTCAAGAAATTCCACATCTTTTGAAAGGCCGATCTGGAGCTTCAGAGGAAGCTCGAATTTATCAGTCTTATAGTAAGCATCCACGCTTTCATTATTCCCGTTCCTGCTGGGGTCGGAATCATACCTAATCAACAGATCCTCACCGCTTATCTGCATCTTTGATCCGTAGTTATTAATAATAGTAGAGAATTTAATTCCGGCAAAAGGAGTTACGAATATTGTTCCGATATCGAAAGCAACTCCATTGGCAGATGAGTTAAAGATATTTTCAGAAATATATTTTATGGTAATTCCCGCCATAAAGCTTTCAGTTATGTTCCGTGCATAGGAAAGTGCAAAAGCATAGCTTGCAGCAGAAAATTTTTCGCCGGTGCCTTCTGGAAACAGCTCGGTTGTAACATCCATCTGGCCGAAATCGAGTGCAGTGACGCTTAGGCCGAAATTCCCATAATCCCCTGCCGGAAGAACCAGTGCCGCATAGTTAAGATTTATTCCAAGATCTTTGTACAGGGCTGTATATGTAAACATTGCCTCAAATTTATCCAGGGCTGCCGCACCTGCAGGGTTCCAATAAAGAGCCGAGGCATCGTTTGAAATTGAAGTGAATGCCCCTCCCATTGCATTGGCCCTGGCGCCGATACCTATACTTAAGAATTTTGCAGCAGTTGTTCCCGTTTTTGTAACCTGCCCAAATGCCGCTGTCTGTAAAGCGACAGAGAGAAAAGAAAGAATAAGTAAAAGATTTTTCATATATCTAAGCTCCTTGATTATTCCATCCCTCAACGGGAAATTATTTTATAATAGCAAACTTACCTGCTTTTGTCCCTATGCCGGGAGCATCAACATGGTATATATAAACGCCGTAAGAGGCCGATAGATTATCTTTTGTTAAAAGATTCCATTCGGCTGTTCCGTCATTCCCGTCATGCTCAATTTCTTTGACAAGCTCGCCGTTCACGGTAAAAATTCTTATTGTACATTTATTCGGCAAATGATTAAAATGAATGGATCTGGGTCCGCGCCCGCTCGAATAGGGATTTTTCGGTTCCCATAAAGCACTAGCCAAATACGGGTTGGGAACAACCTTAATCTTGTTGAGATCCGCCTGAGCCTGGATAATATCTACGTATCCCTGTTTTGCGGCAAACCTAAATACATCATTTGAAAGGAACGGTTTTTTAAGTAAGATTGTTGCCGTATCGCTTGGGGAGGGTATTTTATGAGTTCTGCCTGCCGGAGCTTTATCCAGGTAAAACCACCAAGTCGGAGTTAGAGAGGTATCGTTATCCTTGGGTTCAAGGAATACAATTCTGTCTTGGAGTGCGCCTCCGCTGGAAGAAAACCATCCGTTGGCAGCGGGCCCGGAATGATCAAATTCCAGGAAAGCAAAGTCTATAAATTTCCCGGTAGTCTTATTAAATACTTTAAAATTGACAGGCATACCAGGGTATATTGTTCGGTTATATTCAAAATCAACGGAATTACCGAATCCGGCATCCCCAAAGATTATCAAGTAGTCATTAGGTCTTTGTTCTCCCTGAGTTCCTCTCGGTGCAGTATATTTCTGGAATACAAAGGGTGTTATAGAAGTATCACTCCATTTGGAGCGTGATTCATCCAATTCTACCCTGCTTTCATTTATTAATTTTAATTTAAATCCATCAATTAATTGTCCTTCGACGTTCTCACCCCAATTTGTGGCCTTATCAATTAAGGTTACGTTCGCCGTTGAATCTACAAGAGTATAATTTTTTGTAGTTAATGTATCTGCAACACCTTTCTTAATAGTATCTTCAAAGGTAATATAATAGACATGTCCATCCTTGACCGCTGTCGGATCTATTATTTGGTAAAAAACCTTGCTTGTTGTAAATCCTTTAACCAGATCAATATTTCCGAGTGTCGGAAGGTTATAGCCGGCTGGAGGAGCTTCAGGTTTAATGACTACTACATTTTTTCCTAAAGATTTAACAGTTCCGTCAGGATTTAATGAAACACGAATATCGCATTCGGAAGGAGTTATTTTACCGGCATTGTAGCCGAAATCATATGAAGTAATCGCATAATAATAAGTGAACCCGTTTTCAACCGTTGTATCCACCCAAGAATGTTGAAGGCCGTTATCTGATCCTAAATTAAAATGAACACCTTCAAATCCTATTGAATCATACCCTGCAATGCCGTCATCCAAATCGAACTGTGCTATAGGTATTTTGAAAGTAGGAGAGCCCTGGGCATTTGTAATTGTCAATGCATCAAGGAAAGCAGGATCGGAAGCCCTATAGATTCTATATCCTTCGAAATCTTTTCCAATGCCGCCTACATTAGCAATGTAATTATCAAATGATTTCTCAGCTGCATCATCCCAGTATAAGGTTACCTTTTTATCTCCAGGGATAGCAGTAAGTTTTGGAATTAAGGGGGCATTAGCAAACTGATAGTCATTATTATATGTTTCCTGGGCACGCTTTCTCTTTTCCAGCACTGCGTGCTTGCGAATTGTACCGTTAGGATCCAAAACCGGCCCGTTGGCAAAAATAATTGCCAGGGAAATCGGTTCGGTCTGTCCGGGCTGAAGCGGGAATAATCCTGAAGAGACAAACAAATTATAATCACCTTCCTGAATATTGGCCGGATCAAAATAGTTCCCCGGCACCAAGAAATTATCCCAGATAAAGGCATCGGTATAAGTATCAATCCAAACAGAGGAGGGTTCATAAAATGAACCGGTTATACCGATTTGGTCGGTTTCGGAAACATCAGTTACATCGATATTCGGTTCACCGGGCAAACCGAATCTTGCACCAGAAGTCGGCTTACCGTCGCCTTCACCCGGATCATGAGTATCGGGAACACCGTCCAGACCGACATCATCCGTGATAGGATTCCAATCGCCGTCATCGTCAATTCCATTATCTCTTGATTCATCAATCATTTCATCTATACCTTCGTCCATAAACTCATCGATTGCGCCATTATTATCATTATCAATTCCATCTGCGTATTTTTTCCCAAGATCTTCAGCTTTAACATCATATAGAATGATGTTAGTACCCGGCACTTTATACCTGTAATAAGGTGCATCGTTTGCCGCAAGATTAATCATGTCCTGGGTGATAACCGGGCTGCCTTCTTCGCCATCTCCATCATTATCTATATTATCTTTAAAAGCTTTTCCGATATCCTCATTCTCGACCATTATAAGATGCACTGCTCCGTTTTGAATTAGATCGGTTTCCGGGTTTGGAGGCCATCTCTTCCACTTATCCCCGGCAGATGCATTTACCATCTCTTGAGTAACAACAGGGCTGCCTGTTTCTGCATTTTGGTTCTGATCTATTCCGTCCGCATAGGTAACACCCAATTGATCTCCAAAAGCAATATGTGTCTGATTTTCGTCAATTAATCCGTTCCCGTTATTGTCAATACCGTCATATCTTTTCGGATCGTTACGGGGCAATGAAGGATCACTTTCTCCGACCAGCATTTCAGCAGTAACCACAGGACCGCCGGGTTCACCGTCGCCGTCATTATCTATCCTGTCTACTGCATCCCCCGGGGTTTCAAGAAATGCACCTCCTACAATTCCAACCGGATCTGATCCGAATGCCGGATCGGGAGACCGGTTATCTGCATTTCTCGACCAGGCAATATCATTTAATAAATCGAATTCAGATAAATTCCCCTGCCCTTCACCTCCCACAAAATCTGCCCACGCAATTGAAACTCCAACTTTACTTATCGGCTTCGTACCGTCATTTTTCACCTTAAACAACAGAAACATAGCATCCTGGACAAGAATCTGGGACCAGGCTAGTACACGCACATCGAGAAGAATTCCCAAACCTTTCCTGGTCAGATCCGTAGAATCGGGAAAGTAATTAGTATACCTATCATAGTTGTTATCGGCAGCATGGAAAAATAATTCCTGATCTGCATTGAAGACATCTTTACCGAAATATCCGTCCCATTTCCCAGGCCATCCCGGATCTTCAGTATCTCCCATCTTATCAGGCCATGAATCAGGCCAGGTATCAAGGTCGTTGCTTGTCGCAAATCCATTGGGATTCCGTTCATTATAATAACCCGGTACAGGTTCAAAGTTCCATGATTTCCCTGCAGGGGACGAGAGATAATGACACCTGGAAATAATTCTTTGGGTTACTCCAGCATTATCTACAACTTCACCTCCTACCATAATCCCGGCAACAGCTAAATAAACTTGCCCGGTATTCTTAGGCCATTCGAAGGGAGTCTGCTCAGTAATAGGAACAGATCCTTCCCTGCCTGCCATACCGTAATTAAAAATAGTTGCCCTAATCTGGTTCCCCTCCATTTGTGCTTTTCTTCTTTTGCTTGCGTCCCCTCTTTCTTTGCTTGGGACGTACTGCCCGTATAATAGTCCGGGAATAAATAGGATAAGGAGCAATAATGAGACGATAATATTTTTACAATTGAACATTAAAAAACCTCCGGTTTCATTTAAAATGAAAGTTCAAATCCAAACTGCACATTTCTCGGCTCGCCGTAATGGTCAGGATATTTAAGATATTCTCCGACCGTATTCGGCCTGGAAGCATTTGCACCAACTTGCTGAATTTCCGTCGTAAAGTCAGGTTCTCCCGTATCTCCAAAAACCTTCAGCGGGATCTTATTATCCAGCAGGTTAAATACCCTGACAAAAGCATTTATGTCAAATCCCATCAGCATGAATGTTTTATCCAGCTTTAAATCCATTGAAAATTGACTGGGTATTCTCCTGCTGTTCTTTATCAAGCCTGAAGTAATTCCTCTCTCGGCGGTATATTGAGTTATAGTAGGTGAATAGGGCAGCCCGGTTCCGTATCTTGCCAGAAGACTGATTCCAAATCCTTCAACACTAGTGTAGACAGACGCATTAAGGAGATGATTTTGATCCCAATCCATCGGGATTAAATAGAGGCTCGGTTCGGCGCTCCCTTTTGCGGCTTCAAACTCATCTTCAGGTTTAGAGTTTGTTCCCTCGGCTACCTGATAAGTATAATTCAGATCAAAAGAGAAATAATTTGTAAATCTTTTGCTGAATGTGAGAGTAATGCCTTTTACATTTGCATAATCTTTATTTGTAAAGATTGAATAAGTGCTTAAATTCCTTGTTTCTATAATAGGCCCGGCAGTGATCCAGTTCCTTACGTCCCTATAAAAACCAGTAACGTCAACTAAATAATCTCCTCCAAATTCCTGCCTGAAGCCGATTTCATACATAACGGTTTTCTGCGGTTTAAGATCAGGATTTCCATATACTCCGACAAAGACACCGGAGTTGGGCACTTTGTAAGGCCCTTTTTGATATAAAAATTGAAAGGGAGGAATCTGAAGGAAATGGCCGTATGAAAAATGCACCACTCCGTCCGCACTAATAGGATATGCAATCCCAAAACGGGGGCTGACCTGAAATTTCGGGTCGGAGTTTTTATAAAAATAAGGAGTTAAGAGACTGTTATTAGCCAGAACAGCTTCATCAGTCCATTGATCATTCGGCAGACTCAGGCCAAAAAAGGAGGGCGAATGGAGAGGTGCGTAGATATTCGGATCTGTAATATCAACTAGTACTTTTCCGTTAGCATCAAAATAATCGAGCCTTACCCCAACATTAATGATCACCTTTTCAAATTCAATTTTATCCTGTACGTATGCAGAAGCTTCCAGCGGTTTATTTTCATATTTATCCCTGTTGGTTTGAGTTTCTCCGGGTATCTCAGGCTGGAACGGCTCCACGGGGATATTGTTGATTCTCAAAGGTTCGAGTGTAAAATCATCAAATTGAAGGCGGTGAGATTTTACCTCTGCTCCAAATTTTAACAAATGCTGATCAGTTACCTGGCTGGTAAAATCAATTTTCCCGAGATAGGTTCTTGTCTCCCTGTTAAACCTATGAAGGTTTGTCCCTTTTGTTCTAAATGAATAATTATCCGGCCTTATTAAGGAATCCGGATGAAGGTAACGCGGATCATGAGGATCTTTATATAAGTACTCGTTAAAATCTTTATTAAAAAAAGAACCCTTTACGGTATAAAAGGCTGACGAAGAAAACGTATGAGTAAGCGTTAAGGTTCCGTCATAACTTTCAGAGAATTTATTTACATCGCCGTCAGGATTCCAGACATATTCATGGTTATAATCCTGGTAATCATCTTTTGAATATAAGCCTTCCAGGTTTATTTTAAAATTTTGAAAAGGAGATAAGGCAATATTGCCCTGTCCGTAAGCTGTTCTATGCCAGTTCATTGGAACAACGGCTCCGTCGCCCGGGGTTCCATCTGGGTTATAGCGTCTTTCTCCGTACAAATAGCCGTCATCATAAAAATACCGCCCGTTGACAAAGAAGGATATTACATTATCTGTATAGGGGACAGTACCGCTGAGGCTGCCCTGGATATTGTAGTTTGAGAAAGCATCTATATTATTTATATGAGGGAAATAATCGGTAAAATTACTTACATGATCGCCGCCGTAGAGCAGAAGGCTTCCATGGTAATCTTTTCCTCCTTCTTTAGTAACGGTATTAATGATGCCGGACATTGCGTTTCCATACTCGGCATTAAAAGTTCCGCTGATTACCTGCAATTCCTGGATGCTGTTATTATCAATCTGGATCCCCCTGCTGTTATCGTATGCATCTGTTATTGAAACACCATTTACCCAGTAGGCAATTTCGGTTGTTCTGCCTCCTCTTATATGAAAGCCGCCGTCGGCGTCTTTGGTTACGCCTGCTTGCAGCTGAAGCACGTCATCGAACTCGGATACAGGCAGTGCCTGAATTTGATCGGATGAAATTAATGATTGGCTTGATGTTATATCCTTTTTAACAATATCCTGTTTACTTTGAACAATTACTGCCTCCAGCTCAACAGCAGTTTCTTTCATCTCGAAATCTACAGTTGTCGTCAGATCAATAGATATGCTTACATTTTCAACTTCAACCGGCTGGTAACCAATAGCCTGAGCTCTGACAGTATACTTACCCGGGGGAAGGTTAAGAATGACGTAATTTCCGTCTAAGTCGCTTGCGGCGCCGAAATTAGTACCCATTAGGATTATATTAACAAAAGGCATCGCTTCCTTAGTCGCCGCATCTATAACTTTCCCGGACAATTTGCCCGTAGTTCCTCCCCAAATTATAGAACCTGATGAATATATTAGGAAAGAAATAAGCAGTAAAATTTTTCTCATAAAGCTCTCCTTAGTTTAAATTCTATATAATTCCTAAAAAAATAGTCAGCTTCCATTTTCTAACTCGCAACAATAAAAGTTCTCAAGAGCTCTTGGTTTATTTGAACGTTAATTTTCTTTTGAATCTCTTTTAAATAATTTTCCATTACCGGTTTTCTTTTTTCCAGTCTAACTGCCGAAACTACTTTTTCTTTTATTTCACTGAATTCAAAGGGCTTTTGGTTAATTTTTCCAAGAACTTTAAAAATCCCGTAATAATCCTGAACTTTTATTGGTCCAACTAAACTTCCGATCTCCGAATTCCATAAAGTATCTTTCAACATTCCGAATTTAGAAACCGGAGCAAATCCCATTTCGCCTCCGTTTTCGGCAGACCACTTTCTGATTGAATATTCCTTTGCTAATCTTCCGAATTCCTCACCATGTTTTAATCTCTTTATAATTACCTGGGAAGAATCCGGATCCTGCAAAATAATTTCCTGTACATTCAATTCTTTCTCCCTGGAAAAGAGATCTACATTTTTCCTGTAAAATTCCAAAGCTTCAGAATCGCTGACTTGAGAATTATCTACTATTTCCCGGTTCTTGTGCTCGAGAAAAAGATTATCCTCCATTTTCGCCGAGGTCTTAAGGAGTTCTGGGTCTTTATCATATCCTTTTCTTCGGGCGATTTGTAAAAGTTTCTCCTGGATAAAAAATCCTTTTATAATATTCTTCAGATCATCAAGAGTTTTAATTCTCTCATCATAAGATGATGGAAGCTCATTGATCCAGTTCATCAAATCGGAAACTTTATATGTACTTCCATTATATTCCGCACATGCGGATTCCGGATTTAAAGCGCTCTTCAGTTTTTCAAATTCATTGAAAGAATTCGAATTTTCGGTTAAGAAAGCGGAAAGAAATTTATTAAGAACTTCATCATTAAAAGATACTTTATCACGGTCGATTATTCTATTTATATATTCAATCTCAGACGGTTTCTTTTTACTGATTTTAATTAATCTTTCCAGCTGATGTTTCTTATTCAGGAATTGCGTCTCCGTAAGCAGCGGATCGCTAATTATATCATCAATTTTAATTATGCTGTAGCCATATTCAGTTTTAACCGGTTTGGAGATTTCGCCGATTTTCATTGAATATGCAGCTTCCTCAAATGCGGGGTCCATATTGCCCCATGAAAAATATCCTAGATATCCGCCGTTATTTCTCAAAACCGAATCGCTAAAGGTCTGCCTGGCGAGATAATTAAAATCTACTCCTATCTTTAGAAGTTCATAAAGATTATCAGCTTCCTCTTCGGTTTCGGCAAAAAGATGCCTAGCTGCTATTTTCTTGTTAACCATTACGAATGCATCTCTGATCTCCTCTTCCGAAACAGAAATTTTTGCATAAATTTCGCGATCCTTCAGAAATGCAAGAAGCGCCTGATTTTTAGTCCATTCCGATTCCTTTTTATATTCAGGATCATTTAAAATATTTTTATTATTGTCGTAATACCGTAGCAGTAATTCATTGACCATATTGTTCAATATAGATTGACGGACAGTGAGGTTATCTTTAACACCCGAGTAAAAAAGATACCCGGAATATCTTTCCTCGAACTGATTGAGTGATATGCTATGAGTTCCGACCGTGGCAACAATTTCGTTTTTTTCTTTTCCGGGGAGGGAGGAGGAAACAATCGATATGATTGACAATATGATACTAAACTTAAATTTCATCCCAAACATTCAAATACTCTACATGGATTATTTAAAGAAAGATTTGAGAAATATCCGCATAAAAATAACTGCCTGTTTTTTTAATTTTTCTCAATCTTTTTTAAGCTGGCAATTGAAAATATCGATTTGTATTGCTCCATTTCTACTACATAAATAAAGGTATTTGCTGAATCACACACCGAATAATATTATAAATACTACATAAATAGAGTGGTTAATTTTTATTAAATTAGTTTTTCTTTTATTGCCTTTGCAACGGCAGCCGATTGCGAATGAACATGGAGTTTCTTATAGATGTTTCTAAAATGAAATCTTACCGTCTCGATGCTTATAAAAAGCGAGTCGGCAATAGCTTTAAAACTGTTTCCTTCCACGAGACTGCTTAATATTTCTTTTTCCCTCGGAGTTAAAATAGAACTTTCAGTTTCTGAGGCCGTTTGATTCTTTCTCAAGAATAAATCAATGACTTTCCTGGCAATATTACTGCTCATCGGGGCTCCTCCCTGGTATGCGTCCTGTATTGCCTCAAGCAGTTTTGAAGGGGGTGTTTTTTTAACCAGGTATCCTGAAGCTCCTGCGCATAAAGCTTCAAATATTAAATCATTTTCTTCATAGATGGTCAGGACCAGAATTGTCAAATCGGGGATCATGGTTTTAATTTGTCTGATTCCTTCTATTCCGCTCATCCCAGGCAATCCGATATCCATAAGCAAAACATCAGGTTTCAGCTTGCTTATATTTTTAATCATGCTTTCGCACTGCGGATAAGCTGCGACGCACGAATATCCTTCCGTGCCGTCAATTAATATTTTTAATCCTTCCCGGATTGTATCATTATCTTCAACGACAGCGACTTTGATCATTTCGGATTCCTGCCTTGCCTGCCTTGTCGTCTAAACGATCGGCAGGCAGGTCGGATTTCTGAGCCCATATAACGATTTATATTTCCAATATTATTTTGAACGGATTAAGCTATTACTAAATGTAAAATGTATCTACTACAGGAATGAAGGGATTTCTTAGAAGAGAGCGAATGAATCCTATCCAAAAAGGTAGAGAAAATCATCCAAGAAACCGGGAAAGAAGCTCAAATCAAGATCTCCGAATTTTTTTAAAAATCTTTTATAAAGATTTTAATATAAGAGCGCTCATCGGCTCTACCTTTACTTTTCCGCTTTTAATAACTTTGTCTGTCAATAAATCTTTAAAAGAACCCTTCCTATCAATTGAAAAACTCGCTTCCTTTTCTTCAAGATTAAACAAAACGAAGATCTCACTTGAATCATCGTACCTCTTGTAAGAAAGTTTAAATCCATCGGCGGTTAGAAATTCAAACTTTCCTGTACTCAGGACGGGATTATTCTTTCGGATAGAAATTAATTTTTTATAAAAATAAAATTGGGCGGAATTAAATCCCGCAGGA